>JAUILW010000341.1 GCA_030432795.1 Gammaproteobacteria bacterium | reverse complement strand
GGCAGACCGGGCTCGTGGCCAAGCAGGCAGCACAGGTGGACATCATGTCCGGCGGGCGGCTAAGGCTTGGCATCGGCACGGGCTGGAACTACGTGGAGTACGACGTGCTTGGCGAAGACTTCGCCAGTCGCGGCAAGCGTCAGGTGGAACAGGTGGAGGTGTTGCGCAAGCTGTGGAGCGAGCAGGTGGTCACCTTCGAGGGTAAGTATCACGACATCGATCGTGCCGGCATCCTGCCGCTGCCAGGCCGGCAGATTCCCATCTGGTTCGGTGGTTTTACCGACATCGCCTTCAAGCGTGCCGCTGCAATTGGCGACGGCTTCATGTTCGGCAGCGGCCAGGCAGACAACCTGGCAGGGCTCGCCAAGCTCGAAGGCTACCTCGACGCAGCCGGGCGCGACCGCTCGAGCTTCGGCATCGAAGCCTTCCTCAATTTCCAGGCGGGTCCGGACCAGTGGCGCGCGGAGATCGAGGCCTGGCAGGCGGTGAAGGCCGACTACGTGTCCATGCGCGGCATGGCCCTACGCGGACAGGGCGGTGGCATGGATTCGCCACAGGCACATATCGATGCGCTGCGCACCTACTGGGAGGTGGTAGGCGATCTGGCGGACTGAAGCACGCGCTGGGGAGGCGCTGGTGGCTCGACAGCAGCTGCCGAACCGGAATACGCACTTTGCCTGCCCCGGCGTAGCTCTTTATGCTCGGTAGGTGTTCTACCTCTACCACAATCACGATCTGCACCGGCTGGCGGATGTCTTCTCGTTGCTCCGCCAGGCACAGAGCGCGGGGCCTCTCGCCACAGACCTGGTGCTCGTGCCCAATGCCGGCGTCGGCCGCTGGTTGAAGATGCGCCTGGCGCTGCAGGACGGCGTCGCTGCCAACCTCGACACCCAGCTCTCGGCACCGTTTTTGTGGGACCTCATTGCCCGTAGCCTGCCGGGTGAACGCCCGGACAGTTCCGCCTACCGGCGGGAGAACCTGCGCTGGCACCTGTACGCGTTGCTGCCGGAGGTTGCCGGCAGCGTGCGTGAAGTAGGTGCATACCTTGCGGGTGACGATGCGGAGGTGCGTCGCTGGCAACTCGCCGAGCAGTTGGCGGCAGTGTTCGATGAGTACCTCATCTACCGGCGCACCATGCTGCTCGCCTGGGAGCGGGGAGAAAGCGAGACGGCGCCGCCCGGTTCCTGGCAGGCGCCGCTGTGGCGGGCGTTGGTGCAACGCCTAGGCCCGGACCACCGGGCGCGGGCATTGGGCCGCCTGGTGCGGCGGGTGGAGACGGAAGAGCCCTTGCAACGCGGGCACTGGCCCGAGCGGCTGTACTGTTTTGCCCTCGGTAACCTGCCGCCGGACTACCTGCGCCTTCTGTATGCGGTTGCCCGCTCCACGGACGTGCATTTCTTTCTGCACAATCCCAGCGCCGAGTACTGGGGCGATATCCAGGCGCAACCCGTGGCCCTGGCCGTCACACCCCAGGAAGCAGACCTGCCCGGTGAGGACGGCGTGCTGCAGGGTCACCCGCTGCTGGCGAGCCTTGGCCGGCCCGGTCGGGATTTCATCCGGCTGCTGTATTCCGACGAGTTTGCTGACATCCGTGAGCTTGAGCTCGGCGAAGTGCTGGAGTACTGCGTTCCTGGCGATAAGACGCTGCTACACCGCCTGCAATCCGGCGTCATCCAGATGCAGGCCACACCTGAAGCGCTGGAGATGGATGCAACCGATGGGTCGTTGCAGATCCACAGCTGCCACGGCGTGCTGCGGGAGGTGCAGGTGCTGCACGACCAGCTGCTCGGCATGCTCTCGGCAGATGACACGCTCGAACCGCGGGACATTATCGTTGTGATGCCGGATGTGAGCGCGTTCGCGCCTGCGGTGGAAGCAGTGTTCGGCGCTGCCTCGGGTCGGGCTTACATCCCGTTCAGCCTGTCGGACCGCCCGGCAAGCGGTACGCACCCCATCGTGCAGACCTTTGTAACGTTGCTGGATCTGCCGTTGTGGCGATGGACTTCAGGCGAAATCATGAGTCTGGTGGACGTGCCGGCTGTGCGGCGTCGTTTTGGGCTTGATGAGGCGGACGTGGAGTCGTTGCGTCGCTGGGTGGAAAAGGCCGGCGTGCGTTGGGGTATCGACGCCGACCATCGCGCGCGCAGCGGCGCCGGGCACTGGCAGCATGCGAGCTGGCGATTCGGCATAGACCGGTTGCTGGCCGGAGTAATGGTGTCGCAGGGCGATGTCCTCATCGACGGCATCGCGCCGGAGGTCGATCTGGAAGGCGGCGCCACCGCAGCACTCGGCCAGTTCTGGTTGCTGCTTGAGCGTCTCGATCACTGGCGGGTTGAGCTGGTGCGCGCAACGTCTGCGGCGGCTTGGCAGGAGCGCCTCAATGCCTTGTGCGCGGACCTGTTTGCTATCGATGGGCAGGATCGAACGGAGCAGCTGGCGGTGCAGATCCTCGCAGACACCGTCGCTGGCCTTGGCGCGGGCGCCGAGCAGATTGGTGATGCGTTCATCAGCTGGGAGGCCGTGCGGGAACTGGTCAGTGCCAGCCTGGCTGGCGGTGGCGGCCGGCAGCCGCTGCTGTCCGGTGGCGTGACCTTCTGCGGGCTGCAGGCGCTGCGCACCGTGCCGTTTCGCGTGGTGTGCATAATCGGGCTCAACGACGGCGCCTTCCCGCGCGCGGAGCAGGGGCGTTCCATGAACCTGGTGCGCCGCGAGCCAAGGCTCGGTGATATCAGCGTGCGTGACGACGATCGGTTGCTGTTTCTGCAGTGGCTGCTGAGTGCCGGCGATGTCTTCTATCTCAGCTACACCGGCCAGGACACGCGCAGCGGTGAAACCCTGCCGCCCGCCACAGTCGTGTCGGAGCTGCTGGACTTCGTAGCGGCGGTGCACTTCCCGGAGAAAACGCGCGACGCGTTGGAGGAGCGTCTCGTCACGAAGCAACCCATGCAGCCGTTCAGCCCGCGATACTACGAGGACACAGCCGGTGTGTTCACCTTTCGTACGTCCTGGCATGCCGGAGCTCGCGCCATGTACGGGCAACGCGCACCACTCCCCGGCCTGGTGGATGGCGCTGAAGCCCCGCGGGTCAGGATCGAGCAGATCGCGATGGAAGAACTCAAGCGATTTTTTGAGAACCCTGCGCGCTGGTTTCTGCGGGATGTCGTGCAGCTCGATCTGGATGTGCGGCTCAGCGCCCTGCAGGAAGAGGAGCTGCGCGAGGTGCAGCAGATGGATCTGTACCGTCTCTACCAGGCGTTGTACGCGTCAGCCATTCATGGGCCTTTGCCTGAAGAACCTCCCGCGTTGCTCCTCGCTCAAGCGCTGCTGCCACCGGAGCCTTTGAGCCGCGTAGCGTACGACGAAGCAGCGCCAGCAATGAACGCGCTTGTGCAGCTGTCTGCACAGCGCGTTCCGGATATGCCGGAACAGCCCGGTCTGATCGACGTCGATCTTGGTAACGGTCTGCGTGTGACCGGCAAAGTGCAGGGTGCTCGAGCAGGGGCACTGTATCGGGTGGAGCCGCGTCGGGTGTCAGGCAGGCACCTCCTGCCGCACTGGCTCGATCTGGTGGCGTTTGCCTCGATGCAGGACGGCGCATCCCTCAACCTCTACGGGCTCGAGAAGGGAAAGCAGGGCGATGCCGTTCAGGTGTGGCAGGCAACGCTGGAACACGAACTGGCGGTGCGCTGCATGCGGGAGCTGGTGGATGTCTATCTCACGGGGCAGCAACGGCCGTTGCGCTTCATGCCGGACCTTGCGGGTCGGTACCTGGAAGCAATGGACAAGGGTGAGCAGGCCGCATTGGATGCCTGCAACGCCGCCTGCACCGCTGATCGCGGGCGGCCCTGGGATATCAGCGACCCTTGGTTTCGGCGGGTGGTGGAGCCGTCTTCGCAACCGCTCGGGCAGCAGGTTCAAGGGAACGAATTCTGCGCGCTGGCGCAGACCATCCTTGGACCGATGCTGGCGAACCTGAAGGTCGAGGGGTCGGCGGGATGAATACCGAGCCGTTCGACGTGCTGGAGTTTCCGTTGCAGGGGATGCGCCTCATCGAGGCCAGCGCCGGTACCGGCAAAACCTACAGCCTGGCTGGGCTCTACCTGCGTCTCGTCGTGGAAAAGCAGCTCGAGGTGCGGCAGATCCTGGTGATGACGTTTACTCGGGCAGCCACACAGGAGCTGCGCGAACGCATCCGTGTACGCCTCACCGCTGCTGCTGCCATCGCCGCAGATCCTGGTCGCCT
>JAUILW010000340.1 GCA_030432795.1 Gammaproteobacteria bacterium | reverse complement strand
CCGCAATGGCATCAAGTTTTACCGGGCGGATGGCGAGATTTCCAAGGACGACGAGCAGGCCATTGCTGACGCGGACATCGACCTTGCTGACTTCCCGCTGGTTACGGATCTGCCGCCGATTGATGCCTCTGCTGCAAGCAACTACATCGAACGGTACACGGGGTTCTTCGAGCCGGGCTGCCTGAGCGGCTTAAGGCTCGGTGTCTACGAGCACTCCAGCGTTGCTCGGGATCTGCTCGGCGAGATCCTTACCAGGCTTGGCGCGCAGGTGACGACGCTCGAGCGGACGAACGCGTTCGTGCCCATCGATACGGAGGCCGTGTCTGCCGAAGACATTCAGCGCGGGCTCGACTGGTCGGCCCAACACGGCTTTGACGCCATACTCTCTACGGATGGCGATGCGGACAGGCCGCTGATTGGCGATGAGCACGGTCGGTGGCTGCGCGGCGATGTCGTCGGCCTGCTGTGTGCCCGCGCGCTGGGCGTTACCGCCGTCGCAGCACCCGTGAGCTGTAACACGGCGCTTGAACGGTGTGGTGCCTTCGATACCGTGATTCGCACGCGCATCGGATCCCCATACGTCATCGAGGTAATGGAAGGGCTCGGCCGTGGAGGTTCGGTGGTTGCCGGATTTGAAGCGAATGGCGGATTCCTGCTGGGTAGCGCAGTTACGCGCAATGGCAGGCGCCTGGAGCCGCTACCCACCCGTGATGCGGTGCTGCCGATGCTGGCGCTGCTTGCTACCGGTAAGCCGCTGTCGCAGCTGAGCGCCGATCTGCCAGCGCGATTTACGGCGAGCGACCGGTTGCAGAATTTTCCTACGGAGTCGAGCCGTACGCTCCTGGCGAGTCTGCAAGCGTCGCCCGCCGAGGTGCAGACGCTGTTCGGCCGGCAAGCCGCTGAAATGGATCTCACCGACGGGCTGCGGTTGACCTTCGCTGATGGCGAGATCGTGCACCTACGCCCTTCTGGTAACGCGCCGGAGTTGCGCTGCTACGCTGAGGCTGATCGTGAGGAGAGGGCCATGGAACTCGCCGCACAGTGCCTGGCGGCGCTAACCGGCTGAAAGCAGACTTCCCGGAGGCGGGCCGCTCGCACCAGGCAAGCGGCCCTGGGGGGTTACAAGCTTGCAGGGGCAGCATCCCGGATGCTGGGCCATTGCCCTTCGGCTTTGACGATGTTGCCTGGGATATCTTTCTTCCAGGTCTCATAAACGCTCAGGTTTTTGTTTACGTACAGCCGGCCTTCGACGATCTCGAATGCCCGCCCGTCGACCGCAAATTTCTTGCCCAGAGCGGTGCCGAAAGCGCAGTAACCACCATAGGCGGGAGCGTAGCGCTGCGGGTTCGCCTGGAATGCACTGCGATTTTCGGCGCTTGCAAATCGGTACACGGCACCGGCGTACTGCGCCGTGAACTCCGCCGTGCCGAGCACCGGTTCGCCTTGGGTGAAATAGGCCACGGCATCGTGGCCGGCCAGAATGACATCGTTGGCGTCGGTGGATGTTTCCACGCCGGCGAACGCATGTGCTGCAGCAAGCCAGATGGCGATTGCGGCGATGGATCTAGCTGGTTGTGACATGTTGAAGTCTCCTTCGGTTAGGTTGGGGTTGGTGGGAAATCAGTGCTGCTGGATGAGAGCGTGTAGCCGCTCCTGCGGCTGGATGCCTGTGAGCGTTGCGATCAATTCGCCGTCATCGAACAGCGCAAGGGTTGGTATCGACCGGATGCCGTACTGGTGTGCTGTGTTGGCCGCGTCGTCGACGTTCACCTTGACCACGGCTACGTCCTCACGGTGCGCTTCTGCGAAAGCGTGAAGAATCGGCTCCTGCGCCTTGCACGGGCCGCACCAGTCGGCGAAGAAGTCCACCAGTACCAGACTTGTGCGGTTGCGAACCACGGATTCAAACGTCTGGTCGTTGGCGTGTTGGATTGAGCTGCTCATGTGCTTACTCCAGTGGTGTGAATTCTGTTGCTTGGTTGATGGAAGGCATTCTAGAGCGCAGAATTCATATGAAATATGCCTAAAAACTCCAAAATCATGTCCATAAACGTTGATCACGAAGATATTCAACAAGATCGTCTCAGTGCGCTACTGCGCCGGATCGACTTCTCGGCGCGCGTGTTTTTCCGTGAGGGCTATTGTGGTGAGTGGGCGGTAGACACGTCCGGCAGCACCCATGCCCCCTTTCATCTGGTGAGCTACGGGGAAGGCTGGGTGCACACCGACAACGCCGCACCGCGCAGGCTCGTCGCCGGTCAGCTGGCGTTTTTCCCGCATGACACCAGGCACGTGCTCTCGGCCAGCGATGTGCCGCCGGCGCTCGATTGCATCAATCAGGCGCCGCCTGAACGGCTCAGCGGCGAGATCACGCGGTTGGTTTGCGGGTACTTCACTTTCGATCAGAAGGCTGCCGCACCGTTGCTGGCAAGTTTGCCGAGCACCGTCGTGCTCGACCTGTCGGAGTCAAGTGACGCGGCCACGCGGGATCTCGTGAGCCTGTGGATGCGCGAAGCCGCCGGGCAATCTTTAGGTGCGGACCTGGCCGTGGATCTGTTCGCCGAGCTGGTCTTCGTGCACATGCTCCGCTCTGAGATCAACAGCGGG
The DNA here is from genome assembly GCA_030432795.1 of Gammaproteobacteria bacterium. Classification (GTDB taxonomy): domain Bacteria; phylum Pseudomonadota; class Gammaproteobacteria; order Pseudomonadales; family Azotimanducaceae; genus SYFY01. The sequence goes on along the minus strand of JAUILW010000340.1, from coordinate 1,649 downwards.
CGCTTGCGCGGAGTCATTGGCGCGTTGGGAGATCCCAGGCTCGGTGCCGTGATCGCCCGGGTGCATGCCGAACCCGGAGCGGCACACTCGCTGACGGCCATGGCAGAGCAGGCTGGTATGAGTGAATCGGCGCTGACCCAGAGGTTCAGGAAGCAGATTGGCATGACGCCTGGGCAGTATGTGAAGCATTGGCGCATGTTGGCGGCAGCTCGGCTGCTGACGGACTCACAAGCCAGCGTGTTGGAGATTTCGGAAGCGGTGGGTTACCAGACGGAAGTGGCGTTTCGCAAGGCGTTCAGTGCGCACTTTCAGATAGCGCCGGGACGCTTTCGGCGGGAAGCTGCAAGCAGGAAGGCGGGTGGGAAGTAGAGGCGTGTCCCTCTGGGGACGGGGTGAACAAGAGCCGGCGTTGCCGGCTCCTGTCACAGGGATCGGGCTCGACTAGAAGCGGTACGTGCCTGTAACCCCGAAGTAACGTGGCTCACCGATGTGCGACCAGCGGGCCGAGTGGCCGAGGATCACCCCGTCGAACGGAATGCTGAAGTTCGAGTACTGGTAGTCCTCGTCCGTGCAGTTGCGGCACCACACGGCAACCTCATACTTCTCGTCTGCGGAGCGAATTCCGCTGCGGAAGTTGACCAGCTGGTAGCCATCCTGCTCCTTGACGTCCCGCGGACCGCCCGGGTTCAACGTCACATCGCTTCGGTAGAAGAGGTTTGCGTTCATGAACCAGGACCAGTCGGAGCTGATCGGCAGGTCCAGGGTGCCGCCGATGACGCCGGTGAACTCGGAGGAGTTGTTCAGGTTCTGATTCGACAGATCGCCGGCGCCTGGTACCACACCCACTTCGCCACCGTAGGAAGCATCGACCCACTGCAGCGAGAAGTTGAGATCGAGGTATTCGTTGGCAGCGAAGTTGCCTTCGATCTCGAAGCCTTCTGAGGAGGCGCTGGCGGCATTGGTCACCGCGAACGTGCCGTCAGGCCGCAACACCTGGATCTGCAGATCGTCGAAGTCCGTCACCCAGGCGGATGCCAGGAGCTGCAGACGGCCGTCGAGCAGGCGCGACTTCAAACCGATCTCGTAGTGATCGGACGTCTCCTCATCGAAATTCGGCGAGGAAGGCGCAAGACCCAGGCAGAAAGGGCTTGCCGGAATGGCAACGGTGCCCGTCGAACACCCTGCAACCGGATCACCCAGGCCGAACGCCACACCTGCCGCATCGCGGGTCATGCTGATGCCGCCGGACTTGTAGCCGTGGCTGTAGGTCAGGAACGTGGACACGTTGTCGTTCCAGGCGTAGTTGACGCTGAACGTGCCCGTCGGTTCGCTGAAGTCGGTTTCCGAGTCATAGTCGAAAACGACCGGCAGCGGCAGGGAGTTCGGCGCGCCAGGGAAGAAACCGCCGGTGCCCGGTACGGTATTCACCAGGGTGCCTTCCTTCTCGTCGTCGGAGTAGCGGAAGCCGCCGGTCAGCGATAGCTGGTCGGTCACATCCCAGGTGACGTGCACGAAGCCGGCTATGGATTCGATCTCCTGGGTGAACTCAGCAAGGTAGGCGCGTCCTGGGGTCAGGAACGGGCCTAGGAAAAACAGATTGTTGACCTGCGGGCCCCAGATGAACTCGTTGGTGAGCTCGATCTCTTCTT
>JAUILW010000339.1 GCA_030432795.1 Gammaproteobacteria bacterium | reverse complement strand
GACAAGTAATTTCACACAGGCCTACCTGGGGCGCATTGCCGTTGTCGCGGCATTGTGATGCAGTAGCCCGCTTCGTGTCATGGACGTGCCCGAACGTGGATTTCGAATGGATCGCCATCGGCCTCAATGACGTGGCCTGGGTGTCGGTGGCCTTCGTGCTGGGGCTCGCCGCCCGGCTTGCCGGCCTGCCGCCGTTGGTGGGGTTTCTTGCCACCGGCTTTCTGCTGGCAGGCTACGGCGTGGCGGACGGCCAACTGCTGCAGAAGCTGTCTGACCTGGGCATTACGCTGCTGCTGTTCACCGTCGGGCTGAAGCTCAATCTGCGCACCCTGGCGCGACCACAGGTGTGGGCGGTGACCACCATCCACAGCACGGTAGTGGTCGCCCTGTTCAGCCTGCTCGGTTACGCCGCCGCCATCGCGGGTGCTTCGCTCTTTGCGGAACTCGACCTCACGCAATGCGTACTCATCGCCTTCGCACTCAGCTTCTCGAGCACCGTTTTCGTGGTCAAGGCGCTGGAAGGGCGCGGCGAGATGACTTCGCTGCATGGCCGCATCAGCATCGGCATTCTGCTCATGCAGGATGTCGCCGCAGTGATCTTCCTGGCGGTGTCCAGCGCCACCGTACCCACGCTGTGGGCGCTGTTGCTGCTGCTCCTGATACCCCTGCGGCCGTTACTGCAGAAGGCGCTCGAGATCATAGGCCACGGCGAGCTGCTCGTGCTCTACGGCTTTCTGCTGGCGCTCGGAGGCGCCGAACTGTTCGAGCTGGTGGGTTTGAAAGGCGATCTGGGGGCGCTGGTGCTCGGCGTGCTGATCGCCGCACATCCGAAAGCGGAGGAGATGTCCAAAGCCATGCTCGGCTTCAAAGATCTCTTCCTGCTCGGCTTTTTCGTATCCATCGGGTTATCGGGCCTACCCGGCACGGATGCACTGCTCACCGCCCTGGTTCTGGCACCCCTGGTGCTGGCGAAGTCGGCGCTGTTCTTCGTACTGCTGACCCGCTTCCGCCTGCGTGCACGCACGTCGTTCATGGCCACGCTGAACCTGTCCAACTACAGCGAGTTCGGGCTGATCGTTGCGGCCATCGGCGTAAGCAACGCGTGGCTGAGCGAAGAATGGATGGCAACGCTCTCCATCGCCGTATCACTATCGTTCGTTCTTGCGGCGGTGCTCGGCACCCGCTCCTCCCAGCTGTACAGCCGCTTTCACGAGACGTGGACGCGACACCAGCGCGCTGACCTCATCGATGACGACCGGCAGCTCGATCTCGGCGGCGCCACTGTGGCCGTCATCGGCATGGGCGGCGTCGGCACCGGCACCTACGACACGTTGCTGGAAATACACGGTGATGTGGTGATTGGCGTGGACATCGATCCTGTGACCGCACGCAACCAGCGTGACGCCGGCCGCAACGTCATTCGTGGCGACCCAAGCGATCAGGACTTCTGGGACCGGGTGGAGGCGTCGCATACACTGCAGCGCGTCCTGCTGGCGCTGCCGAGCCACGCAACCACGCTGGCGGTGCTCGAATGCCTGCGCTGCGCCGGCTTCAGCGGCCACATTGCAGCAACCGCCCGCTTCGACGACCAGGCGCAGCAGCTCCTGGATGCAGGCGCACACACGGTGTTCAACATGTACGCCCGGGCCGGCGCCGGCTTTGCAACCCATGTGGAGCGTACTTTCGACCCTGCCGGGTAAGCGCTACAGTGGCCGTAACCCACAAAGGCAGATCACCATGCTGACCAACCGACTGCAGGATGCAGAGCTCCTGAAGACCGATGCGTTCATCAACGGCCAATGGACGCCCGCCGACTCCGGTGCCACGCAACCCGTGAAGGATCCAGCCACTGGCGAGACCATTTGCGAGGTTGCCACCTGCGGCACGGCGGAAACGCGCCGCGCCATAGAAGCAGCCGAAGCGGCGCTACCCGCCTGGCGCAGCCGCACGGCGAAAGACCGCGGCGCATTAATGCGTAAGTGGTTCGACCTGATGATGCAGGCGCAGGACGATCTCGGCGAGATACTCACCGCAGAGCAAGGCAAACCGCTGGCGGAAGCAAAAGGCGAGATCGCCTACGGTGCCGGCTACGTCGAGTGGTTCGCGGAAGAAGCCAGGCGCGTGTACGGCGACACCATTCCTTCCCAGGCACCGGATCAGCGCATCGTCGTCATCAAGCAGCCGGTCGGGGTGGTTGCCTGCATCACACCGTGGAACTTTCCGAACGCCATGCTCACCCGCAAGATCGCACCGGCACTCGCCGCGGGTTGCACGGTGGTCTGCAAGCCGGCCAACGCAACGCCCCTGTCCGCTTACGCCATCGCTGAGCTGGCACGCCGCGCCGGGATCCCGCCCGGTGTGATCAACGTGGTGACCGGCAAAACCGGCGAGATCGGCGGCGAGCTCACCCGCAACCCGATCGTGCGCAAGCTCACCTTTACCGGCTCCACTCCGGTGGGCAAGCAGCTCATGGCCGAGTGCGCACAGACCGTGAAACGCACGTCCATGGAGCTCGGCGGCAACGCGCCGTTCATCGTGTTCGACGACGCCGACATCGACGCCGCGGTGGCAGGTGCTATGGCATCGAAGTTTCGCAACGCCGGCCAGACCTGCGTGTGCACCAACCGCATACTCGTGCAGAGCGGCGTCTACGACGCCTTCGCAGACGCGCTGAGCAAGGCCGCACGTGCGTTGGTGCTCGGTGACGGCCGCGACTCCGCCACCAGCGTTGGGCCGCTCATCGACGAGGGCGCTGCCAACGACGTGATGGGATTCGTGGAGGATGCCGTGGGCAAGGGCGCCAAGGTCACCGTCGGCGGCAATCGCTCGCCGCTCGGCGCGTGCTTTGTGGAGCCGACGGTGCTGACCAACGTCACCACCGACATGCGCGTGTTTCGCGAGGAGATCTTCGGGCCGGTGGCGCCACTCCTGCGTTTCGACACCGAAGAAGAGGCCATCGCCATGGCCAACGACACCGAGTTCGGTCTGGCCTGCTACTTTTACGGTCGCGATATCGGCCGGGTGTGGCGGGTGGCCGAGGCTCTGGAGTACGGCATCGTCGGCATCAACGAAGGGCTGGTCTCCAATCCCGCGGCGCCTTTCGGCGGTGTCAAAGAGTCCGGCCAGGGCCGCGAAGGCTCCAAGTACGGTCTGGACGACTACATGGAGATCAAATACCTGTGCATGGGTGGCCTTGGCACGAGCAACCCGGCATGAACCGACAGCGCTGGGCGCTTACGCTTCTGGCGCTGCTTCCGGTGGCGGCAAGCGCTGCCCAGGGTTATTTCGGTGCGCGGCTGGGGCCTGTTGACGCGCCAGGCAGCGAGGTCATTTCCGTGCTGCCGAGCTCTCCCGCCGCTGCCGCCGGTTTTGCGGCTGGCGACCGGCTGGTCGCTGTGGACGACGTTGAACCACAGGATGCGCAAGCTTTCGCCGATGTGCTGCGTGCACGCGGTGCCGGTTCATCGGTGGTGATTCGTTACTATCGCGACGGTGCCGCCCGTTCGGCAACCGTCTCCCTCGCCCGCAACCCCTGGGAGGCTGCTGAGGAAGCGGATCCCGCTGCTGGTTTCGCCGTGTCGGTACGCGAAGACGTCGCCTACGCGGCAGGTGAAGCGAAGGCACACCAACTCGATCTCTACCTGCCCGAATCCGACACGCCGCGCCCCGCCCTTCTTTGGATTCACGGCGGCGGCTGGTCGTCTGGCGACAAGTCCGCGCAACGGGCTCTGGCCATGCGCTTTGCCGAGCGTGGCATCACGGTTGCTGCCATCAATCACCGGCACAGCGCCGGGCGTTGGATCTCCGATGAGCTTCCGGAAACCGGCGTGCGTCATCCGGCGCACATAGAAGATGTGGCCGACGCCTTCGCCTGGCTGCACGGTCGGGCGTTGGAACTGGGTACCGGCGCGCTGTTCGTCGCCGGGCATTCAAGCGGCGGCCATCTCGCGGCGCTGCTCGCTACCGATCCGCGTTACCTGCAAGCCCGCAGGTTGAATCTTCAAGCTGTGGCCGGCGCCATTCCCATTGGCGGGGCCTACGATATCGCCGACTACCACGCCGCACTCACTAGTGGCGTGGACTCCGCACTCGGCCAGGCACACATTGAGGCCGTGTTCGGCAATGACCGAGCCATCTGGGCAGACGCCTCGCCCACCGCCTACGTCGCTGCCGCCAGCGTGCCCATGCTGGTGGTGGTGGAAGGCCAGGCCGGTTACCAGCGCTACGCGCAGCGCCTCATCGAGGCCGCCTCCGCCCGTG
>JAUILW010000338.1 GCA_030432795.1 Gammaproteobacteria bacterium | reverse complement strand
GCGAAGATCGCGCGCATTCCGTCGACGCAGGTAACGACGTCCGACAAGGAAGCGCTGCGGGACCTGGACGACAAGCTGAAGATGGTGGTGTTCGGACAGGACGAGGCGATCGATCAGCTCGCGTCCGCCATCAAGCTGTCTCGGGCTGGGTTGAAGGGCGGTGAAAAGCCCATCGGTTCGTTTCTGTTTGCCGGCCCCACAGGGGTGGGCAAAACCGAGGTGTGCAAGCAGCTGGCTACGACCATGGGGGTGGAGCTGTTGCGCTACGACATGTCGGAATACATGGAGCGGCACACGGTTTCCCGCCTGATTGGCGCGCCTCCGGGATACGTGGGTTTCGACCAGGGCGGCTTGCTCACCGAGGCGGTGACCAAACATCCGCACAGCGTCGTATTGCTGGACGAAATCGAAAAAGCGCATCCGGAAGTGTTCAACCTGTTGTTGCAGGTAATGGACCACGGCACGCTCACGGACAACAATGGCCGCAAGGCGGACTTCCGCAACGTGGTTTTGATCATGACCACCAACGCGGGCGCCCAGGACATGAGCCGTGCTTCGGTGGGCTTCACCGAGCAGGATCATTCCACCGATGGTATGGAAGCGATCAAGAGGCTGTTCACGCCGGAGTTCCGCAACCGTCTCGATGCGATCGTCATGTTCGCGCCGCTGCCGTTCGAGGTAATCCTCACGGTAGTGGACAAGTTTCTCACTGAACTGCAGACGCAGCTCGATGAGAAACGCGTGTCGCTGGAAGTGGACGACGCAGCGCGCGAATGGCTTGCGAGGGAGGGCTACGACGAGAAGCTCGGCGCCCGGCCCATGCAGCGCCTGATCCAGGAGAAGATCAAACGTGAACTGGCCGAGGAAGTACTGTTCGGCAAGCTTGCCAAGAACGGCGGTACGGTAAGCGTCACCGTCGAGGATGACCGGCTGAAGATCGAAACGGCGGAAGCCTGACCATCCAGTGAGCGGCCATAAGAACGACATGTATGGCGGTGATGTCCGGCCGCGCTCTGAGTCCGATGACGACGTGCAACCGGCCATCCCGGCGGCTACGGTTATTCTGTTGCGCAATGCGCCCGACGGCGTCGAGACGTTGATGCTGAAGAAAAACTCAGACATCGCCTTTGGTGGTATGTGGGTGTTTCCCGGCGGTCGCATCGATGACGCGGACCGTGTGAACGCTGCTGATGATGACGATGCTGCGCGCCGCGCTGCCGTGCGCGAGGCTGAGGAAGAATCGGGTCTCGCCATCGATGCCCGTGATCTCGTCTGGTTTTCGCACTGGACGCCACCACCGGCGCCCCGCAAGCGTTTCGCCACCTGGTTTTTTGCGGTGCGTGCAGATCATGCGCCGGATGTCGTGGTGGATCAGGGTGAGATCACCGATCACGTGTGGATCCGCCCGGAGGAGGCGCTTGCTCGTCACGCTGCGGGCGAGATCGATGTGGTGCCGCCCACCTGGGTGACCCTGCACCACCTGTCCCAGGACGTCTCTGGTGACGCTGGCAGCTCGCACGTCGACCGATTGCTTTCGCGACTTGCCGCCGGCGCAGTGAAGGTCTATCAGACCCGTGTCGGCAAAGACACCGATGGCCATCGCGTGGCCATGTGGACGGGAGATGCGGGTTACGAACCCTGGGATGCCACCGTGCTGGGTGCGCGGCATCGGCTGGTCATGGCGTCAGACGGATTTCGTTTCGTCAACGACGTCGAGTTGTACTGAGCCGACGCCGACTATTTGCGGAAAGTAATGCGGCCTTTGCTCAGGTCGTAGGGCGTAAGTTCTACTTTGACCTTGTCACCGGTAAGGATGCGGATGTAGTTCTTGCGCATTTTACCGGAGATATGCGCCGTCACCATGTGGCCATTGTCCAGCTCGACTCGAAACATGGTGTTGGGCAAGGTGTCGACCACCGTGCCTTCCATTTCGATCTGTTCTTCTTTGGCCATTAAGTCTCGGATTTCCGCCTAGCGTCGAAGGGACGCGGATTTTGCCGTAAGCCCCTGCACTTTGCAAAAGGTCGCAGAGGAAAACACCCACGCTTGCTCAGGAACCGTCCCGGGCGAGTAGCCTGGTCCAGCGGCCATCAACGAATGTCTCCACCGGCTGAAAGTCTGCTTTGTAGCGCATCTTCGGCGATGCCTCGATCCAGTAGCCGAGGTAGAGGTAGGTCAGATTGGTGTTTTTGCAGAGTTGAATCTGCTCGAGAATCATCTGTCTGCCGAGACTGCGATCGGGCATTGAGGTGTCGAAGAACGTGTAAATGGCCGACAAGCCGTCCTCCAGCCTGTCCATGACCGCAACTGCCACCAGGCGGCCGTCGAGGCGCGCCCCCAGAAAGTAGGTCTCGCTCCAGTTGCACAGCAGGAACGATTTGAACTGGTCTGCATCGGCAGGGTACATGTCACCGTCCTGATGGCGGGCGGCGATGTAGCGTTCGTACAGTGCGAAGACTTCCGGCGTGAACTGTGCTGAGGTGAGTTGCAGTTCGAGGTCCTGGTTGCGTTTCAGAGTGCGTCGCTGCGCGCGCCTGGGTGCAAACTCCGCGACCGGCAGGCGCGTGGGGATGCAGGCCTGGCAACCGTTGCAGCGCGGGCGGTACAGATGTCCACCGCTGCGGCGAAAACCCATCTGTGTGAGCTCCGAGTAGAGGCGCGTGGATGTGCGTTCTCGAGGATCGAGGAACATGGTTTGCGCCTCGCGGTCCGGCAGGTAGCTGCAGGGGTGCGCGGGCGTGAGATAGAAGCGAGTGCCTTGCGTTTCGTCTTTCATGCCGCTTCCCGCATGGCGAGCGCGCGTTCCAGCCACCGGTCCTCGAGCTGCCAGGTGCCACGGCGGGTCGGCGCGTCGCGGTTGGCTGCCAGGCGAGCCAGAAAGTGGCTCCTCGGCTCGCTTACTACGCCAAGCGATAGCAGGTGTGGGTTGGGCAATTGGCAGTCGATGAGTGCGAACTGCCAGAGCGCGGCTTGCGCGTGCAGGGCGGCGAAGGCGACCTTGGAAGCATCTGTTTCCAGGGCGAACATGGACTCGCCAAAAAACATGCGTCCAAGGGACACGCCGTACAACCCGCCCACCAGCCGATCGTCTTTCCAGCTTTCAATGCTGTGCGCGAGGCCTTGCCTGTGCAGCTCCGTGTAGGCGTCGCGCATATCTGTGGTGATCCAGGTACCCGTTTCCGAGCGGGTAAGCGCGCATTGGCCGATGACCTGGGAGAACGCCATATCCATGGTCACAGTGAAATGCTGGCGGCGCAGCGTACGTTGTAGCGAGCGGCTTACCCGCATTCGGCCAGGCTCTATCACCGCGCGTGGATCGGGTGACCACCACATCAATGGTCCGCGATCGTCGTCGAACCAGGGAAAGATGCCGTGCGAATACGCGGCGACCAGCCAATCCGGCGTCAACGCGCCGCCCACCGCCAGCAGGCCATCAGCATCGGCTTGCCGGGGGTCGGGGAATGGCGAGCGATTCTCGTCAGCCAAGAATGGCGAGGAATGGTTCGGCTTTGCCATGGGAGGCGATCACCTCGGCGACGGTCCTGCCGTCGCGGCCTGGGGCCTGGGGATTCCGCCCCGCGCCTTTGAAGCGTTCGATGAACCGCCCGAAATCTTCCACCCGCATGCTGCGGTAGGCGTACAGTACGGCGCTGAAGTCCGGGTCTTCATCTGCGCCGAGCGGCGCCTTGCTGAGAAAATCCTCGAGCCTCGCGTCATCCCATACTTCGTCGATGACCTTCTTTTTGTCCGGACGCACGGCTTTCAGCCTCCATTCATTGGTGCTTGCGGATGATAGGCTAAGACAGCCACTGGCGAAACCGCAAACAGGTTGCGATGAATTGCGTGTAACTTCTTGTAATTCATCAATATTGTGGTTGAGAGTAGAGCTGGTTAGACTGCCGCCAGATCAGTTGTTGCTGGCAGCGCTGCCAAGCCGCGCCGAGGCGCTTTGAAAGGAGTCATCGCAGGATGCACGAGACCGTGCCGTTCCGAGAAATTTCCCTCGTGGGCCTGGCCGCCCTGAGTCTCTTTGCCGTGCTGTCCATCGGCTCCTACTCGCCGATGGATGCAGCGTTCAGCTACACCACGGATGCGACCGCTGTTGAAAACCTGGTTGGTCGCATTGGCGCCTGGTTTGCGGACCTAGCGCTGACGCTGTTCGGCTGGATCGCCTGGTGTGTGCCGATCATGCTCGGCTTCGCCGGTTGGCGGGTGATCAAGCAGCGCCACGATTCGCCGAACTGGCAACAGTCCACGGCCCGCACTGTTGGGT
>JAUILW010000337.1 GCA_030432795.1 Gammaproteobacteria bacterium | reverse complement strand
CTGACCTATGACGATCGATTCACGATGAACGCGCTGCGCGATGTGCTAGGACGACGGCAGCGCGAGCCGCTGGACCTACTCGTGCTCAGCGCCTGCAAAACGGCTGCCGGGGATGATCGCGCGGCCCTCGGTCTCGCCGGTGTCGCCGTGCAGTCTGGTGCTGAGAGCGCCGTGGCGTCTTTGTGGTACATCAGTGATCAGGCGGCCTCGGAGTTGGTGTCGCAGTTCTATGCGAACGTCAGCGCCGGTGGCGTCAGCAAGGCGCAGGGGTTGCGCCTGGCGCAGATGCGCCTGATTGAGGACGAACGGTTTCGGCACCCCAGCTACTGGGCGCCGTTTCTGCTCATTGGCAACTGGAATTAGAGACATTCATGCGCAGATCCTTGTTTTTGGGCGTTGTACTGGCGACTTCCTGGGTTCACGCCGGGGAGGTGGTGCTGGACAGCTTCACGCCGCTGGATACGCTGGATGACGTGGCGCTGCCGGCGGACGGCAGCAACACCTTCAATATCGCGGAGGCCTTCGGCCGTCGTGCCGGTGCCAACCTCTTTCACTCGTTCCACGATTTCAGTATCGATGCCGGTGAGACGGCGTTGTTCACCGGTGACGCGGCCATCGCCAACGTGATTTCCCGTGTTACTGGCGGCGACATTTCGCTGCTCAACGGCACCATCAGCAATGCCATCGCCGGTGCCGGCTTCTGGTTCGTCAACCCGGCGGGTGTGATCGTCGGAGCTGACGCGCAGTTCGATGTTTCCGGCACGCTGGCCATTGGCGCGGCAGATTTCGTGCAGTTCGAGGACGGCAGCCTCTACGCGCTGGATACTCCCGCCAATGACGTGCAGCTGCTCATCGATGCGCCGGCAGGATTTGGCTGGCTGGCCGATTCCACCGCGGGTGCGCTGCAGATCCAGGGCGCCACGCTCGCAGAAGACGCGAACGTGGACTTTGGTGATGGAATATTGCTCGCTGCCAATTCGGCGCTCACAGTCGAAGATGCAACCCTCTACACCACCGACAACGGCGTGTCAGGTGCGGGAGCCGTGGTGATGCTTGTCAACAACGGCGATCTGGTGCTGACAAGAACGCGCGTGCAGACCGGCCGCAGCCTGACGCCCGCTGCTCCGGTGGCCACGGATGCCGGCGCTATTTCTCTGGTGGCCGATGGTGCTTTGCTGCTGCAGAACTCCCAGGTGCAGAGCATCAACGACTCCAACGTGATCGACGCGCCAGGCGTGCAGCTCTCTGGCGATCGCGTGGAAGCCAACGCCAGCGTCGTCTTCACGCAGGCTGGGGCCGGTGCCCGCGGCGGCGATGTCGAGGTGCTGTCAGCTACGGATCTGCTGTCCAACGGCAGCGGCTTTTTCGCCGTCACAGACGGCAGCGGCGACGGCGGCAGCATTGCCATCTCTGCGGACGGCAACGCGGTGTTTCTCAACAGCTTTCTGATCGGAGATACACGCAGCAGTGGCGCTGGTGGAGAACTGCGGGTGGCGGCCAACGGCAACATGGTGCTCGATGCCACGCTCGCCCAGATCATCACCCGAGACTCCGGTGATGCGGGAGAGATGATCTTCTTCTCGCTGGGTGAAATGTCCATCAGTGGTTCTGGTTTCAACGGCTCCACTCAGGGCAGCGGTGCCGGTGGCGACTTCGTCTTTCTCAGCCAGGGGCCGCTGTCCATGGAAGGCTCGGAGATCCGTCTGGTTTCCGAGGGGGCGGGAGAGACTGGATTTGCCGGCCTGGCCAGCCAGGTTTCCGTCGGCATCACCGGCTCCATCTTCAACGGCAACGTCACGGGCGATGGTTCCGGGCAGTTCTTCGAGATCCGCACGCCGGGTGACGTCAGTATTGAACAGTCCACGGTGAGCGTGCAGTCCGCCGGTGCCGGCGACGGTGTGCGCTTCATCGTCGATGCCCAGGGCAGCATCGACGTGCGCAACACCCTGCTGCAGGCCGGCGCTACCGCACAGGGTGATGGCGGCGCCATTCAGCTGCTATCCGACGCGGACGTGCGCGTATTCAACAGCGCCCTGCGTGGTACCAACAGTGGCAGCGGCGCCGGTGGTAACCTCGAGATCGCGGCGGTGGGTGACATCAGCCTGCAAAACACCGAATTTGACGCCGATGCATCGGGCTCCGGTGATGGTGGTGATGTGCGCATGGAAGCCAACGGTACCTTTACAGCCGACCTGAGCATCCTCAACGGCCAGAATTCGGGTACGGGCGCCGGTGGCGATTTCTTCTTCAGCGGTGCGCAGGGCGTGCAGCTCAGCAACAGCCTGTTCGTACTGGAAAGCTCGGGCCCCGGCGCCGCAGGGTCGGTGACCGCCGATGGTGCCGGTGCCGGTGGGCTTGTGGTGGAAAACCTGACGTTCGACGCGAACAGCAGCGGCGACGGGCAGGGCGGCAGCATCAATCTGCGCAGCGCTACTGATGCTGAAATCGGAAGTGTGACGGCGCGCCTTGCCTCACAGGGGTCCGGTGACGCCGGCGTGCTCACCGCCGAGGCGTCTGGCGATCTGACGATGACCAACCTGCTGTTCGAGGGCGCCAGCAGCGGCTCGGGCGCCGGCGGCGGCATGCAGCTCGCCAGCGGCGGCAACCTGCTCCTGGATGAGTTCGACATTTCCGCGAACGGCACTGCAACTGGGCTCTCCGGCGCGCTCACCATGTCCGCTGACGGCATCGTCGCGATACGCCGCGGTGCGATCAACACCAGCAATGCGGACGGTGCCGGCGGCGACATCATCCTCAGCGGCGCGGCAGGGGTGGTAACCCAGGATGTGCAGGTAAACCTCAATACGGTGGGCGACGCTGCCGGCGGCAGCTTCAACATGATCAGCGGCAACGATGCGGCGATCATCGAGACGATCGTCAGCGGAAACACCACGGCCTCCGGCGCGGGCGGCAACATCGTCGTGCAGGCGGCGGGAGACCTGACCGTGTTGCAATCGAATCTCGAACTCAGCACCTCCGGCGCAGGTGACGGCGGCGCGTTGGTTCTTTCGGGCGCGCAGTCACTCACCGTGCGCAACACGTTCTTTACCGGGGAGGTGCGATCTGACGGTTCTGGCGGCCGCCTGGACCTGACCAGTGACGGTGCGGTGATGTTGACGCAGAACCTGTTCCGCCTCGGCACCCGGGCGGGCGGTGACAGCGGTGCGCTGACGATTTCCAGCGGCGCCGACATGACGCTCGATCAGTTCTTCGCGGATATCAGCGTTCAGTCCACGGGAGATGGCGGGGTGGTGACGCTGGCCAGCGGCGGAAACCTGAGCCTGCTCAATTCGGACCTGCTGTCAGTGACTCTTGCCAGCGGTGAGGGCAGCCGGCTCGTCATGTCGGCAGCAGGCGACTTCCTCATGCGGGAGACGATCTTTCGTGGGCAGAGTTCCGGCAGCGGTCGGGGGCCGGGTTTTTCACTGTTCAATGCCGGCGACAGTCTGATCCAGAACGTGGAAGTGGAACTGGATGCGGCGGACGCTGGCGCCGGTGGGACCGCGCTTTTCACCACCCTCGGCACGCTTGAGGTCGATCTGTCCAGTTTCCGGGGCACGAGCAGCGGTACGGGCAGCGGCGGCGTGCTGTTGTTCAACGCCGGCAACCTCAACTTCCATGACTCGGAAGTGCTGGTCAATTCCCAGGGCGCTGGCCAGGCAGGGTTTGCTGTATTCGAGGCCGTGCAGAGTCTGCGCATGGATCAGGTGGAGCTGCAGGGCGATGCGCTGGCTGAGGGTAATGGATTCGGGTTTCGCTTCTCATCCACCGGTGGGGACCTCGACCTAGCCAACACCACGGTTCGGCTCGCGTCCGCGGGCAGTGGCGATGCCGGCGTGCTGCTGCTGCAGTCAGCCGGTGCGCTGAACATCACGAATGTGCTGTTCGAAGGTGAGGGTGCCGCGTCGGGGCGCGCAGGCGGTGCAAGCATCTCTAGCGGTGGCGACATATCCATCGATGGCATGCAGCTGGTAAGCAACGGTCTTGCGGACGGACGCTCGGGGGTCATCGAGTTGGCCGGCGGTGGCGATGTGCGTATCAACAGCGCGGCGTTTCTCAACACCTCCCAGGACGGCGCCGGCAGCCGGATCGCGCTCAGCAGTGTCGGCGACATGGTACTCACCGAGTCGGCGCTCAGCGTGCAGGCCAACGGCGCCGGCACCGGTGGTGACATCCTGCTTTCCAGCAGTAGCGACATGCTGCTCGACAACGTTCTGCTGACGGGGCGTGCGCTGGCGGCGGGAGATGGCGGAGATATGACCCTCGAGGCCGATGG
>JAUILW010000336.1 GCA_030432795.1 Gammaproteobacteria bacterium | reverse complement strand
TGCAGGCCGTTGCAGACGCCATCGACTCGTTGAAAGCGGCAGGCATCCGCCTGGCAGGCATGATGGTGTGCCCGCTGTTCGCCAATGAGGGCCTACCCAAGGTACCACCGGGTTACCTCGCCGGCGCCGCGGAGCTGGTGCGCGCCGCCGGTGGCGTGTTCATCGTCGATGAGGTGCAGGCGGGCTTCGGCCGCGCCGGCCGCTGGTGGGGCCATGAGGGCAGCGGTCTGGTACCTGACATCGTCACCCTGGGCAAACCCATGGCAGCGGGCTACCCGGTAGCCGGTGTGGTCACCCGCCGTGAGCTGATGGATCTCTACCGACGCAGGGAGATGTACTTCAACACTTTCGCCGGCAATCCGGTGGCCTGCGCCGCGGCGCTGGCGGTGCTGGACGTGCTGGAAGACGAAGACCTGGTGGCCAACGCAGCAAAGATGGGCCAGTTCGTACTCGCCGGGTTGCAGGACCTGCAGCAGCAGCACGAGTGCATGGGTGACGTGCGCGGCGAAGGATTGTTCTTCGGTATCGACCTGGTATCCGATCGCCATCACAAGACAGCAGACCCGAAGCTGGCTCGTAAGGTAGTGAACGGCATGCGCGAACACGGCGTGCTGCTCAGTAAGATCGGCGCCGAGGACAACGTGCTCAAAGCGCGCCCGCCGCTGTGCTTCTCGCAGGAGCAGGCCGAGCTGCTGCTGCGCACGTTAGCGCAGGTGTTACGCGAGAATTCGCACCACGCACGCGGATGAGGTGAAACGCCCGTGACCGGCTGGCGTTCAACGGCGTTCGTGCTCTGTTTTGCTGCAAACCTCGCGCAAAGCACAGCGTTTTACCTGTTCCTACACTTCCCCGGCCACGTATACGCCCTTGGTGCGGGCGCTGTGGACATCGGCTGGCTGGCCGCCGGCACCGCATTCGCTGCCATGGCCGTCAGCCCCATGGTCGGCGGCTGGCTCGACCGGGGCAGGCGCAAACCCGTGCTGCTCATGGGTCTGACGGCCAATCTCCTGCTGTGTGGCGCTTTCCTGCTGACGGATGCCCTGCCGGCGTTGTTCGCCCTACGCTTCGCGCACGGGGCGGTGGAGACCCTGCTGATCGTCGCCTTCATCGCATACGCAGCAGATCTCGTGCCCGATGCACAGCGCGCCCGCGGCTATGCGCTTTTCGGCGTCTCCGCCATGGCGGCCGTGGGCCTCGGCGCTCTGCTCGGCGACGCAGTACTCACCAGCGGCGCCTACACTGGCCTCTTCTCCACCGCCCTGTTGCTGACCGCGGCGAGCATGCTGATGAGCGCCTTTCTCCCCGGTACCACCGCAACAGCAGGCCACCACGCCGCACAGGCACCGCGCGGCTGGTGGGCAACGTTGCGGCATCCGCCGCTGCTCGGCGTGTGGCTGCTGATCGTCGCCTTCTTTTTCTCCATGATCGCCGTGTTCGTTTTTCTCAAAACCTGGGTGCAGAGCACCGGCATCGGCTCGATGGGATTGTTCTTTGCGCTCTACGCAGGCACGGCCATCGTGTTGCGGTTGGTGGGTGGGGGCCTGCCGGATCGCTCAGGCTATCGCCGCGCGGCAATGCTCGCCCTGCTCTTCTACGCCGCCGGTCTAGCCACCTTGTCACTCACGGGGTCGACCACGACGTTCTGCGCCGCGGCGCTGTTGTGCGGCGTCGGCCACGGCTTCGGCTATCCAAGCCTGTTGGCATTGACCACGAGCAGGGCTGGGCCGGCAGACCAGGGTTCGGCGGTTGCCATATTCAACGTGCTGGACGATGGTGCGGCGCTGGCAGCCGGCCCAGCGCTCGGCTATGTGGTGGCGGCGTATGGCTACCCGGCCATGTTCGCCACCGGCGCTGCCCTCCTGGTTGCGTGTATCGCGGTGTCCGTCCTGACCTTCAGCCGGTCTTCGTGATCACGGCGCATCACCACACAGCAGCGCGCTGAAACGCGCCTCATCAATGCAACTTCCACACACCACGATCCCCACACGTTTGCCGGCCAGGCGTTCACGCAGTGGCCCCATGGCCGCAGCCAACGCCGCAGCACCGGCTGGTTCTACCGCCAGTTTGGCCTCGGCGAACAGACACCGCAGGGCCTGCGCCATAGCCTCGTCGGTGACGGTGACCACATCGTCGACATAGCGCTGGCAAAGGGCGAGCGTGTGCGGCGTGGTGAGCGGCGGTGCCAGACTGTCGGCGATAGTCGACACGGTAATGCCAGTGAGCGCATGGCCTGCGGCAAGGGACTGGCGCATGCCATCCGCGCCGGCAGGCTCCACGCCATACACCGCGCACTGCGGCGCCAGGGCCTTCACCGCCAGAGCAACGCCGCCAATCAAGCCACCACCGCCGACGGCAACCACTACCGCATCCAGCTCCGGCGCATCCGCCAGCAGCTCGCGGCCCACACCGCCGCTGGCGGCGGTCACATAGGGCCCGTCAAACGGATGGATCATCACCCGCTGCTCTTGGGCCACCAGACGCTCCGCATGGGCAAAGGCAGAGGGGCCATCCGGCTCGATGAGGATGTCTGCGCCGTATGAAGCCGCCAGCGCCCGGCGCGCCGGGTTGGCGGACGCCTGCATGACGATGCGTGCATCAACGCCCAACTCGGCCGCAGCGCAAGCCACCGCCACGGCATGGTTGCCGGCGCTGACGGCGGTGATGCCGCGGCCGTCGAGATCCACGTTCAGCAGATTGTTGAGCGCACCGCGGTACTTGAAGGTGCCGGTGCGCTGGAACAGTTCGAGCTTGAAAAACACCGAATCGCCCAACGCTTCGATGATGGACGGGCCGATGGCTGGCACCGTTGGCGTGCGCACGATGTAGGGCGCCAGGCGCTCGAGGGTGGCGTCGATCGTATCGAGAGTGACTTCGGTCATGCCTGCATCCCCGTGAGTGTCTCTGTGAGTACCGTATCGAAAGCCTGATCTACCGCCTCGATCCACTCGCGGGACACCGGCGAGAAGCACTCGAGCAACTCGTCCTTGATCAGCGCCTGGTGCGCCGGGTGGATACCGCTGTGCTCGCTCCAGTGGTCGGCGAGCAGCGCTTTCATGACGCGCTCATGAGCATAGGTACCAAACTCGACGATCACCGACAGCACGGAGCGTCCGAGGAGCAGACGCTCGTAGCCGGGTGTGGTGTGGCCGCGCACTTCGGGAAACTCCGCGGCGTCGGTCTGCGCCGGCGCCACCAGGCGCGCGCCATACCAGGCCTGCGCCTGGGTGAGTGCAGCACCCTGCTGCATACTCACCACGGTGGCTGCACCGTGCTCGCCGAGGCCGGTGTGCAGGTCCAGCATCACCACCTCCTGCGCGCCATCGGTGTGCTTGAGCAACCACGGCTCAAGCACCTTGCGTGATTCGCTGGGCGCAAAGCCGCCAAAGGCAAATCCGTCGCGATGGCGATACTGACCGCCCATCACCGCTTCGTTGTAGCGCCGTTCGCCGAGGTCGCTGCGAATACCCGCCAGCGCCGCCATCGCTTCGTGACCTTCCATGCCGTTGTTGCCCGCCTCCAGGAGCAGCTCATGCACCCGTTCATAGTCTTCGTTGCGGCTCGGCGGGTTGTCGGTGTCGTAGAAGTTGCGGCACAGATCGACGTTGAGCTCATTGTTACGCCGCACGTGCGCAGCCCCCCAAGGATTGGCGGCATGCACGAGCACCACTTTTAGATCCGCGGGCAAACGATCCGCATCTGCCAGCAATCTGCTCTGACAGCGGCTGCCGGCAAAGAGTTCGAGACCGTGCACGCCGCTGGTGATCACCAGAACCTGCCGCGCATCGGCCGGGCCGAGCACGGTCAAGTCCATGTGCAGCGCCTCACCATCCGGGCCGCGGGCTTTGATCTCATGGCTGGTCACGGCGCCCTTGGCGCCATCGAGGAACGCCCGACGGGCGCTCGCGTAGTGGCGTGGGTAATGTTGAATCATGTCAGCTCCTTCGCCCCGATCAGGCTACCGTCGTCGAAGTGCAGTGCGCACAGGCGCACCGGGGTGTCCAGCGCGATGGGCGTGTCCAGCAGCCAGGCGAGCAGCCGCACCCCACAGGAAAGGTCTACCACGCCGATGTGCAGCGGCGCGTGCGGACGGAAGCCGTCGGCCACCGCGTGCATGGTGGTTTGCGCATAGAGCACGCCTTCTGCCGGCATCGCACGCCACAGCACGTCCCGGCCGCCACAATGACGGCAACGGTTCTGCGGTGGAAAGCTGTAGCGTTCACAGCCCCGGCACCAGCGGGTTTCCAATCGGCCCGCATCCAGGGCCTCGAAGTGATAGCG
>JAUILW010000335.1 GCA_030432795.1 Gammaproteobacteria bacterium | reverse complement strand
TTGCGGCCGTTCTCCGCGAGATCGATGGCGGTGAACATGAACATCAGGTCCACCTCGCTCGAAGACGGCGTCATGCGCCGGAGCTTTCCGTATTCAGGCGGCGAATTTCCTCCTGAAACTCGCTCACATCCTGAAAGTCCCGATACACCGAAGCGAAACGCACGTAGGCCACCGCATCGAGCCGTTTGAGCTCCGCCATGACCTCCTCGCCGACCATCTGCGCGGGCACTTCGCGCTCACCGGTAGTGCGCAGCCGATGTTTGATGTGATGGATGGCGTTTTCCACTTCTTCCGCGGCTACCGGACGCTTTTCCAGGGCCCGCAACAGGCCCCGACGCAGCTTGTCTTCATTGAAGGGTTCGCGCGTGCCGTCCCGCTTGATGAGGTACGGCATGACGAGCTCAGCGGTTTCGAAGGTGGTGAACCGCTCGCCGCAGGTCTGGCACTCGCGTCTGCGGCGCACCGAATCCCCTTCCGCCACGAGCCTGGAATCGATGACCTTGGTGTCATCGGCGCCGCAGAAGGGGCAGTGCACCTTAAGCGCCCGTACCGTACACGGGATAGCGGCCGCACAGATCGAGCACCTTCTGCTTCACGGAGCCGATCATATTGTCGTTGCCGAGATCATCCAGCACATCGCACATCCAACCGGTGAGGGTGGTGCACTCCGCCTCTTTGAAGCCGCGACGGGTAACCGCCGGGCTGCCGATACGCAGGCCGGAGGTGACGAACGGCGAGCGCGGATCGTTGGGAACGGCGTTCTTGTTCACCGTGATGTTGGCGCGGCCGAGTGCCGCATCCGCATCCTTGCCGGTGATCTCCTTGCTGATGAGGTCCAGGAGAAACAGGTGGTTGTCGGTGCCGCCGGAGACGACGTCGTAGCCCCGTGCCAGAAAACCCTCCGCCATAGCCGCGGCGTTTTTCACGGTCTGCTCCTGATAGGCCTTGAACTCGGGCTGCAGCGCTTCGAGGAAGCACACCGCCTTAGCGGCGATGACGTGCATCAGCGGGCCGCCCTGCATGCCCGGGAACAGCGCTGAATTCAGCTTCTTGGCAATGTCTGCGTTTTCGCGGGCCAGGATGATGCCGCCACGCGGGCCGCCCAGGGTCTTGTGCGTGGTGGAGGTGGTGACGTCAGCAATCTCCACCGGGTTCGGGTACAGGCCTGCGGCGATGAGCCCCGCCACATGCGCCATGTCCACGAGCAGATAGGCGCCGACGCTGTCGGCGATGTCACGAAAGATCTGCCAGTCCATTTTGCGCGAGTAGGCCGAAAAGCCGGCGACGATCATCTTCGGCTTGTGCTCCTCGGCCAGACGGGCAACCTGGGCGTAGTCGACCAGTCCCGTGGCGTTGTCGAGCCCGTACTGCACGGCGTTGTAGGTCTTGCCGGAGAAATTTACACCTGCGCCATGGGTGAGGTGGCCACCGTCCGCCAGGCTCATGCCGAGCACCGTGTCGTGCGGCTGCAGCAGCGCCTGGTACACAGCGGCGTTGGCCTGCGAGCCCGAGTGCGGCTGCACGTTGGCGTAGGCCGCACCGAAGAGCTTCTTCACCCGCTCGATGGCCAGCACTTCCGCCTGATCCACATATTCGCAGCCACCGTAGTAGCGCTTGCCCGGGTAGCCCTCGGCGTACTTATTGGTGAGCACACTGCCCTGCGCTTCGAGCACACGGGGGGAGGCGTAGTTTTCGCTGGCGATCAGCTCGATATGCTCTTCCTGACGACGCTGCTCACCCGCAATTGCCGCGGCCAGCTCTTCGTCGAATCCCGCAATAGTCTCGTTGCCTGTAAACATCGGTTCCTCTGAAAGACGGTAGGTGAAAGACGGTGTGATCTTGGTTTGAGGCGCGGTATTGTAGCGAACGCACCAGAGTGCCGCCTGCACATCCTTCAGCTTGCAGGTGAATTTCACACCACTTTGAAACAACGCCGGGAGCGACGTGGCGCAGTACGTATACACCATGCAGGGGGTCTCCAAGACCGTACCCCCGAAGAGAACCATCCTCGAGAACATCTCGTTGTCCTTCTTCCCTGGCGCAAAGATCGGCGTGCTGGGCCTCAACGGCTCCGGTAAATCGAGCCTGCTGCGCATCATGGCCGGCGTGGACAAGGAGTTCGACGGCGAGGCGCGCCCGCAAAAGGACATCAATGTCGGCTACCTGCCGCAGGAGCCACAGCTGGACGAAACCACCGATGTGCGCGGCAACGTTGAGCAGGGCCTCAAGGAGGTCGTGGATCTGGTCAACGAGTACAACGCCATCTCCGAAAAGTTCGCCGAGCCCATGAGCGATGAGGAGATGACGGAACTGCTGGAGCGTCAGGGAGATCTGGCCACGCAGATCGATGCCTGCAACGGCTGGGATGTGGATCGGCAGCTCGAGATCGCCGCCGACGCCCTGCGCCTGCCGCCGTGGGATGCGGATGTAGCCAAACTCTCAGGCGGTGAGCGGCGGCGCGTTGCACTGTGCAAACTGCTGCTGTCGAACCCGGACATGCTGCTGCTCGACGAACCCACCAACCACCTGGACGCCGAGAGCGTGGCATGGCTCGAGCGCTTTCTGGACGAATATCCCGGCACCGTGGTGGCGGTCACCCACGACCGGTACTTTCTCGACAACGTCGCAGGCTGGATTCTCGAGCTCGACCGCGGCCGCGGCATCCCCTACGAAGGCAACTACTCCACCTGGCTCGAAGCCAAGGAAAAGCGTCTTCAGCAGGAAGCCTCCCAGGAAAAGGCACGCCAACGCACCATCAAATCGGAGCTGGAGTGGGTGCGCTCCAACCCGAAGGCCCGACAGGCCAAGAGCAAGGCACGCCTGCAGCGGTTCGACGAGCTGATGTCGAAAGAAACGCAGACACGCAACGAAACTTCTGAGCTCTACATTCCGCCAGGCGAGCGCCTGGGTGAGAAGGTGATCGAGGTGGAGCACGTCAGCAAAGGCTTCGGCGACCGCCTGCTCATAGACGATCTGAACTGCAGCATCCCGCGCGGTGCCATCGTCGGCATCATCGGCGGCAACGGTGCAGGTAAATCCACCTTCTTCCGTATGCTCACCGGCCAGGAAACCCCTGACGATGGCAGCGTGGTGATCGGCGACACTGTGGATCTGGCCTATGTGGACCAGAGCCGCGATGCGCTCGCGGATGACAAGACCGTGTGGGAAGAGATATCCGACAGCCAGGAAGTGCTGCGCATCGGCAATTACGAGATGCAGACGCGCGGCTACGTGTCGCGCTTCAACTTCAAGGGCCCGGACCAACAGAAGCGCGTGGGGCAGCTGTCCGGCGGCGAGCGCAACCGCGTGCATCTGGCAAAGCTCCTGCGGCGCGGCGCCAACGTGCTGCTGCTCGACGAGCCGACCAACGACCTGGACGTGGAAACCCTGCGGGCGCTGGAAGAGGCACTGCTGAACTTTCCGGGCACCGTGCTGATCATCTCCCACGATCGCTGGTTTCTGGACCGGGTAGCGACGCACATGCTCGCATTCGAAGGCGACAGCCATGTGGAGTGGTTCGCGGGCAACTACTCGGAGTACGAGGCAGACCGCAAGAAGCGCCTGGGCGACGGCGAGCCCACCCGGGTGCAATACAAGCCCATACGGCGAGGATAGGAACATGACTGAACTCACCGGACTGAAGGGTAAGATCGCCGTGGTGACGGGCGCGGGCCGCATGCGCAGCATCGGCAGGCCCATTGCCGTAGAGCTTGCGAAAGCGGGCTGTAACATCGTGCTCACCGGCACAGGCCGTGCTCCGGCAGACTATCCGGAAGACGAGCAGGCCCAGGGCTGGCGCGACATCGCCTCGGTGGCAGACGAAGTGCGTGCGGCAGGCTCCGAGGCCTATGAGCTCGTGAGCAACGTCGCCGATGCAGCATCCGTGGACGCACTGGTGGCCAGCACCCTGGAACGCTTCGGGCGGGTAGATTTCGTCATCAACAACGCAGGTGCTGCGCGCGGTGCGGACCGTGTGCCGGTTACACAGCTTGCCATCGACGACTGGCACAAGGTGATGAACGTAAACCTCAACGGCACGTTCTATATGAGCCGCGCCTTCGGCCAGGCCCTCATCGAGCAGGACCAGGGCGGCGCGATCATCAACATCTCCTCTATCGCGGGAAAAATGTTACCGCCCAACACCGCCGCCTACGCCGCCAGCAAGGCAGGCATACAGGCCCTGACCGCGTCGATGGCGCAGGAGGTCGGCCGCTACGGCATTCGCGTGAACGCGATTTGCCCTGGGGTGATCGACACCTATCGCATGGACGACATCGGCCGCGGCGA
>JAUILW010000334.1 GCA_030432795.1 Gammaproteobacteria bacterium | reverse complement strand
GATGAGGTGGTGTCTGCCGGCATGTCGGAAGACGAGTACGTGGAAGTTACCAGCGTTGCGGTGCTGACGCGTACGGTGGATGCGTTCACCACCGGCATCGGCGCTGGTGAGCTGCCGTTGCCCGAGCCCCTCACCGGAGCGCCTGCCTGTACGCCGAACACCGCTGCCACGCCGGGCCCCGGTTTCGTCGCCACCACGGCGCCGGAACACGCCCAGCCTGACTTCGCCGATTTCTACGCCAACGACTCGCACTTTTATATTCGCCGCGCGCTGACGCTGGTGCAGGGCGAGACACGGCGCTTCTGGCGCCTGGCCAATGCCCTGTACCTGGAAGATCCTCGAGTAGAAGAGCTGGACGGCGTGAGCCGCTCCATCACCCGGGCGCAGATCGAGTTTCTCGCCACCCGCGCATCCGCCATGCTCGGCTGCTACTACTGAACCACCAGCCATGCGGCGCGGCTCGGTCTGAGCGGCAAACACACGGGTACTGCCTATGCGCTGGAGGGCACAGTGCTGCAGGAGGCCGGTGCCGCCGGTACCGGGGTGCCGGCTGAGGAGGTGCTCGATGCCTTCACAGCGGCCATCTGCCGTAACGACCTTGCTGCCGTTGCGCGCGCTCGTGAGCAGGTGGTGGATGCCCTGGGAGTCGCTGCCATGATCGACGCCGCTGCAGTCATTGCCGCTTTCAATGCGTACCCGCGGGTGGCGGATGCTACCGGCATACCGCTGGAGCCAGCCAAGGAGGAAGGCACGCGGGCATTGCGCGAGGCCCTGGGGCTGGATCGGTTGCGCACCCGGTAATGGTGCGCCTGACGGCGATACTCCTTCTGCTCAGTGCCGGTGCGCTCGCCGCCGGCGCGCCGAACGTAGTGGTCATCCTCGCGGACGATCTCGGCTACGGCGATGTCGGCGCCAACGGTGCGCGCCGCATCAGTACGCCGCACATCGACCGCCTGGCGGAGCGGGGCCTGCGATTCACCCAGGGCTACGCCAGCGCCAACGTCTGCTCGCCGTCCCGCGCCGGGCTCCTCACCGGCCGCTATGCCATCCGCTCGGGCCTCGGCTGGAAGGTGGTGTCGGCAACGTCGGAACATGGCCTGCCCGTGGCGGAGGAAACCATCGCCGAACTTGCCGGTCGTGCCGGCCTTACGAGTATGCTGATCGGCAAATGGCACCTCGGCCGCCTGCCGCAGCACAGCCCGTTGGAACATGGGTTCGACCACTTCTTCGGCGTACCGCACAGCAACGATATGCCGGACTTCGCTTTATACGAGGGCCGCGAGCGTCTACCCGGTCCGGTAGATCAGCGTTTGCTCACCAGTCAGTACACGCAACGCGCGGTGCACTTCGTTGAGGAGACTGAGGGGCCATTTCTGCTGCTGGTCTCGCACACGTTTCCGCATATCCCGCTCTACGCATCGGATCGGTTTCTAGGCAGCTCACAGGCGGGCCTTTATGGCGATACGGTGCAGGAGCTCGACTGGAGTACCGGCGAGATCATCGCAGCGCTGCAGCGTCGTGGCGTACTCGACGACACACTGGTGCTATTCACCAGCGATAACGGCCCGTTTTTCGAGGGTAGCGCCGGAGGCCTGAAGGGCGGCAAAGGAAATGCCTGGGAAGGTGGCTATCGCGTGCCCTTCATAGCGCACTGGCCCGCGGTCATCGAAGGTGGCCGGGTAACCGACGCCATGGTGACCAACCTCGATCTGCTCCCCACCATGGCTCAGGCGCTTGATGTAACGCCTGCGGCTGAAGTGGTGGATGGTCGCAGCCTCATGCCGCTGTTTCGTGGTGCGGATACCACACCGCATGAGTACTTGTACTACTTCGTCAACGAGGAGGTAGTGGGGCTGCGCAGCCAGCGTTGGAAGATGCTCACGCACGCCTACTACACCGGCAGCCTCGGAGCGTTCGAGCGGTTCGACCAGCTGCCGGGCTTTGCGGCACCTTACGAATTGCTGCTGGATGCATCCGCTGAGGACGGTGAGGCGTACAGTTATGCGCAGCGCCATCCGGAGGTGGTGGCCGAAATGCAGGCAGCGCTTGCCCGTGCACGAAACGAGTTTTACCCGCTGCGCAGCCGTCCACCGCAGTCGACCTATCCACCAAGCCGCTGAGGACACATCATGCAGCACGCGTCCGGTCTGGTACTGACACAACCACGCACGTTCGAGCGGCGCGACTTCGAGCTGCCTGCCATTGGCACGGGCGACGGCCTGCTGCGGGTGGAGGCCTGTGGCCTCTGCGGGACCGATCACGAGCAGTACACAGGTCTCATCAGCAGCCACCATCCGTTCATCCCGGGCCACGAAGTGGTAGGAGTTGTCGAAGCGGTGGGCGAAGAAGCGGCGGCGTTGTGGGGCGTGCAGGCGGGCCAGCGTGTAGCGGTGGAGGTGTTCAAATCCTGCCGTGCCTGCACGGCCTGCGATTCCGGGGTATACCGGCGCTGCGAGCGTAACGGGATGTCCACGATGGTGGGCTTCACCCCGGCAGACGTACCTCCCGGCCTCGGCGGCGGTTACGCAAGCCACCTGTACCTGCCGCCGGACTCCCTGCTGTTACCCGTACCAGACGGCATGGACCCGGTGGTCGCTACGCTGTTCAACCCGCTCGGTGCCGGCATTCGCTGGGGCGTCGAGCTGCCTGAGACGGGGCCGGGTGACGTAGTCGCCATTCTCGGCCCCGGGGTGCGCGGCCTGTGCGCCGCCGCTGCCGCAAAGGAGGCGGGTGCAGCGTTCGTGATGATCACGGGTTTCGGACCTCGCGATGCTGGAAGGCTCTCACTCGCCGAGCGGTTCGGCGCTGACCTGGCCGTGGATGTCGCTGTGGACGACCCGAATCAGGCGCTGCGTGCAGCCACCGGCGGCAAGGCGGACATCGTCGTGGACGTGACCGCGAAAGCGCCGTCGGCGCTGGGACAGGCGGTGAATCTCGCACGCCCCGGCGGTACCGTGGTGCTGGCAGGTGTGCGCGGCTCCAACGAAACCCCAGGCTTCGTACCGGATCACATCGTCTACAAGGAGCTGCGTATACTGGGTGCATTGGGCGTTGATGTTGGGGCGTACAGGAAGGCACTGGCGTTTCTGCAAACCGGTCGCTACCCGTTCGCCGACCTGCCTCGGCAAGTGGCAGGGTTTGACAGCATCGAGCCGCTCATTCAAACCATGGCTGGCGAGCGCGAAGGCTCGCCGCCGCTCCATGGGGTGTTCGTTCCAGACCAAAACGCCTGACAGGGGAGGCACAAGTGATCGCACCGAAATTCGAGACATTCAATCAGGCGTGGGCCGACAAAATCGTCGGCCGGGTGGGCAAGAAAGGCATCGACGGCTACCTGGGCCTGAAGATCACCGACGTTCAGGCGGGCCGGCTGGTGTGCGAGATGCCGGTCACGGACGAGCTGATCACCGTGATGGGCAACATGCACGGTGGCTGCCTGTCCGCGATGTGCGATCACGTGCTCGGTACGGTGATGTACCCAGTAATGCCAGAGGGCTACTGGGCGGCGACCACGGAGTTCAAGATCAACCTGCTGGCGCCGGTGACGGGCGGCGTCTGTATTGCTACCGCAGACATCGTCTCCATGAGCCGGCGGTTGGCGGTGGTGCGCATTCAGATAGAGAACGCTGAGCGTCTGGTGGCGGTGGCGCAGGGGACCTGCACCATCGTCGCGCCAAAGGCCTGAGCCCGGACATTTTTCCATCAAGATGGAACCGACATAGCGATAGGGTGCATCTAACCTGATGAACGCACATTTCAGGAGCTGTCTGTGGAAGAGTTGATCCCGATCGTCATGTTTACGGTCATTGGCGTCGTGTTTTCCCTGCTCATCTATTTCCGTTACAAGGCGCGGCGCGAGATCCAGGAAACCATTCGCATAGCCATTCAGAGCGGCCAGGCCTTCGACCCGAAGATGCTCGAAGAGCTGTCGGGCACGCTGACCAACAAGAATGGTGACCTGCGCAAAGGTGTCATCGCCATCGCGATCGGCGTCGGCGTGCTTCTGTTCGGCAATCTGGTCGGTGAGCAGGACGTCCGGGCGCCGCTGCTGGCGCTGTCCATGTTCCCGCTTCTCATCGGTGTCGCCTACTGCGGGCTATGGTGGTACGGCAATCGGCAAAACGCTTGAAATCCGACGAGGCGCTGGCGGCCGAAGCCGCGCACCTGAAAGACCGCGCCGCCTTTGCCGAGCTGGTGCGGCGGCACCAGCAGCGCATCTGGTTGTTCCTCAGGCGGCTCACCGGCAACGATGCCGCCGAAGCGGAAGACCTCGCGCAGGAAACGTTTCT
>JAUILW010000333.1 GCA_030432795.1 Gammaproteobacteria bacterium | reverse complement strand
ATAGTCCTACCCGAATAGAGGGTAATCGCCTGCAGGAGGGCGCACCCGCCGCGGGTATGCTGGCAGGCATGCATTCGTTGCAACGCATCGTGTTCCACTTCCGCTGGCCGGGTTTCGGGCTGCTCGGCGTGGTGCTCGATGGCTGGGGTACGACGTTGCTGGTGCTTGCCTGGCTCGCGGTTGCCTATCGCCTGCCAACGCTCGGTAAGCTCGCCCTCGTTGGTGAAGCCTGCGTGCTCCAATGCATCTTGTGGTTGGGTGTGGCGGAGTTGCCGCTAGCGGTCACCGCCACGTTCGTTCTGGCGGTGTGCCACATCGCCTGCGTCGGCGCGGTCGCGGCAACCTGGGGCGTTGGGGCGATGTTGCTTGCCGGCGCAGGCGCCATGCCGGGCATGGGCGAGATGCTGCTGGCGGGCTATGTGGCTGCCTTGGCGCTGGTGGCGCACCGACGCTACCGACAGCTGTGGTTTGGCGTGGCGGCCTATCTGCCGGACGGGGTACGCACCATGGGCGGGAACTCTGTCCTGCGGCAGGCCTGGTACAGCGTCGTCTTCGTGGATCTCGTGGGCTTCACGAGGCTGTGCCGCGATGCTGACGCGCGCACCCTCGCCTGTGTGGTGGGTGAGTTTGTGGATGCGGTGGTGGAAGCAGCCCGGGCCAACGGCGGTGATGTGTGCAAAATCATGGGCGATGGGGCGCTCATCTGCTTCGAGGCGAATAGCGAACAGGAGCGTGGTGGTGCGGCACGCGCAGCGCTCGCCTGCTGCGAGGCCGTTGGCGGTCGTCTGCCTGGCGCGGTGCGGGCGGGAATCGCCAGCGGGCCCTGCCTGCAGGGCGACTGGGGCAGCGGCAGTCGCCGTGACCACACGGTCATCGGCACACCGGCGAATCTGGCAGCGCGGTTACAGGAGGCGGCCGGTGCGGATGCGCCGCTGGCGTGTGCGGCTACAGCTCGCTTGCTTCATCTCGCCGCTCGGGAACGGCGCCTTGAGCTGCCTGGCTTCGGCCCGACAGCCGCCTTTGAAGTGCGCTGCTGATGCGGGTTTGGTAGGCTCGCGCGGTTTCTCAGAGGCAGACATGCGCAAGATATTCATCGAAGCGGCAAATGGCCGCCCGACTCCATACACACCAATCTGGCTCAATCGCCAGGCGGGCCGCTACATGCCGGAATATCACGCGGTAAAAGGCGACATGCCGAGCCTCGAATTCTTCAAGAATCCCGAGAAGGCGGCTCAGGCGACGCTGGATGCCCAACGGATTCTCGGCGTGGATGCAGCGATTCTGTTCGCAGACTTGTTGCCGGTGCTCGAGCCCATGGGCCTCGATCTGGATTACGTGGTCGGCACCGGGCCGGTGTTCGCCAATCCGGTACGCAGCCCTGCAGACGTCGAAGCGCTGCGTCGCCTGCCCGCGGAGGAAGCTACACCCTACATTGCCGACACGGTGCGCAACGTGCTCAGCGGCCTGCCGGCGGATATCGCGCTGATCGGCTTCGCCGGCGCGCCCTTTACGCTCGCCTCGTATGCCATCGAGGGGCGCGGATCACGCAACTACACCTACGTGAAGAAGTTCATGTATACCGAAGAGCAGGCCTGGCAGGCGCTCGCCTTCAAACTGGCGGATCAGGTGGTGGACTATCTGCGCCTGCAGATCGAGGCCGGGGTGGATGCGGTGCAGCTGTTCGACACCTGGGTGGGCAACCTCAGCGTGGCAGATTTTCGACGCTACGCAGCGCCCGCAACGAAGCGGTTGATCGACGGCATCAAGCAGCTGGCGCCGGAGCTGCCTGTGGTGTATTTCGGCACCGGTAATCACCACTTGCTGGACGATGTGGCAACGCTCGGTGCGGATGTTCTCGCCTTCGACTGGCGTACACCCCTGGGCGCTACCTGGTCGCGGCTCGGTTGCAATGCGGTTCAGGGCAACCTGGATCCCATCGTTTTGTGCGCCGATGGCGCCACTGTGGAGCGTCAGGCGCAACTCGTGCTCGACGAAGCCGGGGGCCGGCCCGGGCATATCTTCAATCTGGGCCACGGCATCATTCCGGAGACGCCGGTGGATAACGTCAAACGTCTGGTGGCTTACGTGCATGAGGCCAGTGCCCGTTGAATCGGGCTTTGTGGATCATTGCCTTTTGGCTTGCGTTGATGGCCTGTACATACCTGGCCCTCACCCCGAGCCCGCCGGATGCGGTGAGCCACTTCAGCGACGTGCTGCTGCACGCCTTCGCGTTTACCGTGCTGACGTTCCTCTGCTCGGTTGCGCATTTCCGCCAGGGATATCTGTACCCGGCGTTGTGGATGCTCGCTTATGGCGTTGCAATCGAGCTCGTGCAGGGGCAGATTGAGGCGCGATCCGCCGAATTCGGCGATTTGGTGGTGGATGTATTAGGCATCGCCATCGGTCTTGCGCTGGTGCGTGTGTTTGGCGCTACGGTGCTGTCGCTGAGTGCAAAGGTGTTGCAGATTGTTGGCCTGGAGGAGGACAGGAAGTGATCAGGAAGATTGTGATCGTGCTGCTCGTGCTGGCATTACTTCCGTTTGTTCTAATGTTTGTCGCGTCGGAAAGCGGGGAGGTGGTAGTGCTGTCGTCGCTGGATGCCGACGGTAAGCCGCAGGAGACGCGTTTGTGGGTGGTTGACCTGAACGGCTACCAATATCTTCGAGCGGGCGATCCGGCCTCGGGCTGGTATGCGCGCATTCGTGCGAACGGCCGCGTCGGCCTGCAGCGCGGCGATACCCGCGCAGCGTACGATGCGATTGCCGAGCCAGGTGTGCGCGATACGGTGAACGATCTGGTGCGTGCGAAGTACGGCCTGGCCGATCAGTACATCTCAGCGCTGTTGGGGCGTGACGATGCGACGCCGATACGCCTTGAGATCTATCACGAGTATCCGGAGGATCTCACCGAGGAATGATCGCCGGCGTGTCGGCGGTCTGCTCGCGTGGTTCGTCCGGGTAATCCTGCTCGGTGAGATCGGTGTTGGCGAAAAAGTAGGAGTTGCCCTGCGCATCGACGATACAGCGAGCGATGTCGAGGCTTATCCGACGATTCAGATCCTGGTCCTGGCCGCCCGCTTTGATCAAATCATCGAGGTCCCGGTTGCTCGCGATACAGTGCTGAAGTTGAGCCTCGATGGCAGCCAGGCACTGCGGATCATCATCGCACTGACCTTTCAATGCGATCGATAGCGACTGCTCCAACGTAAACTCCATCATCTCGCGCTCGCTGCACGCGCTTGCGATGAGCGCCATCATCAAGGCGCTGCTAAGGCGTGCGGCTGCCTTCAGGGAACAGAACGACACGGACACGTTCGGTTGCGTTGCGGTTGGCCACCACGCGCTCTTCGTTGAGGTTGTAGGTGAGCTCATGGGCATTCATCGTATCGTGCCCGCGCACAAACTGTGTGTTACCGCGTGCAGTAACCCGCGCGTCGGGCAGGTTGTAAAACAGCGAGTCACCGTGCAGGCGGGTCTCTTCCGGCTGATTCAGGCTTTCGAGTTGCGCCTGCGCGGATCGGGTGCCGTGCGCTTCCATGCGGATCACTTCGTTGCGTTCGTTGAAGAACGCGCGCAGTCGGTCGGCTTTGATCCGGTAGGTACCTTGCTCCGCAATCACATTGCCGACATAGGTCACCTGACGCTCATCCAGCAGGATCTCGTAGGTATCCGACTGCACGTTCCATGCGCCATTGGTGGTCTCCGCCGTGGCGGAGACCAGCGCGAGCATGCTCAGCAGTGCGATGGGAAGGTGTTTCACCCGCTAACTATAGCCCAGCGCAGCTGTGGCGTGTCTGTGCGCCTGTTGGCAAATTGGTTGTCGATTTGCCGGCCTTCAATCGAAGCGGTCGGTCACCGCGCCTTCGCTGGCGGAACTGACCAGGCGAGCGTACTTGGCGAGCAAGCCGCTCGTCGCGTAGGGCGCAGGCTTTCGCCAGTTTGCCCGTCGTGCCTCAAGCGTGGCGTCGTCCACGTGGAGGGTGATTTCCTTGGTGGAGGCGTCCACGGTGATCGTGTCGCCGTCCTCTACCAGGCCAATCGGCCCGCCTTCGTAGGCTTCCGGAGTGACATGGCCGATGACGAAGCCGTGGGAGCCGCCGGAGAAGCGGCCGTCGGTGATCAACGCCACGTCGTTCGACAGGCCGCGGCCGTTGATGGCGCTGGTGGGGCTCAGCATCTCACGCATACCGGGCCCGCCGCGCGGACCTTCGTAGCGAACGACCACGACATCACCCTTACCGACCTCGCCGCTCATGATGGCCGACATGGCGGCTTCCTCGCCGTGGTAGCACTTGGCCTTGCCGGTGA
>JAUILW010000332.1 GCA_030432795.1 Gammaproteobacteria bacterium | reverse complement strand
GTTCACGGCCAGGCTCTCCAGCGTGCTGGCGACGAGGTGCTCCATGACGATGGGCTGATCTTTCAGGACCCCTGCATCTACCGCGCTGGCTCCGTACGTCCTCCTTACCAGACGCCGGTGCAGCGCGTCGGAGGAGCGGCTGCGAAGGATGTTGAAAAACGAGTTGAGCATCCACGGCTGTCTTGCCAGGTTCGACCGCAGTTGTACCAGCGGGCCGTGGCGAGCCGTATCGATCGTGCTGGGTAGGCGTCCGGATACGCACAGCACGTGCTCGCATCGCTCGGGAGCTGCGCACGCCGCTGCCAGCGCGTGGGCGGCGCCGGAAAACACGCCGATGAACACGGCGGAACGAATCTCCAGCGTGTCGAGGATGCTCAGCATGTCTGCAGCTACGGCGGTGAATCCGTACTGCGGGTGAGGATCGGAAAAGCCGCAGCCGGGGCGGTCGGGCACGATGATGCGCAGGCCCAGTTCCTGGGCGATGCGGTCGGTACCGGGCAGAAGACGGGAACCGCCCACTGCCTCGTGGAACCACAGCACCGACTGGCTCCCGGAGCCGTACGCGCGATAGGCAAGCTTTCGCCCGTCCGGGGTAATGGCGAACTGGTAGGCGGGGTAGTCCCGGTCGGATAACACCGGCGCGCTTTGTTGCGCCGCTTCGGCGACCGTTGCTGCTAGAAGTACGCTGAGCTGGGTGATGACCAGAATCAGATCGCTCTGGCGTTTGACGCCGGTTTTGTCGAACACTGACTGCAACTGATTTCGTGCGGTGTTTACCGAGATGCCGAGGCTGCTGGCGGCTTCTTTCAACGGCAAGCCTGCGGCAAGTCGGAGCGTTACGTTGGTTTCGGCATCCGTAAGCGCAAAGCTTGTTTTAAGGACCCGGCGCAGATTGTCCGAAGCGCTGTCATGGGCGATGAACAGCGCAAGGCGGGCGTCAGGGTGGGCGAGCCGCAATGAGGTTGGCAGGCGCTCGGCGCTAACGACATAGCCAAACCGACTTGCCTCGCCTGCTATGCGTAGCGTCACTAGAGCCTGGTGGGCGGCACCGTCGCTGAGCTTTGCGCAGGCTTCTTTGAGCTCCATTTGCGAGTTGGCGCTTGCGCAGCGCAGCCGACCGGCAGCGTCTGCGTGCACGTACTTGTTCAGCATGGCGAAGTTGTCGGAGCATGCGAGCGTGGCGCGGTCTTCCGCCAACAGGGCGTAGGCGTACTGCGCTGACGCTTCGGCGGTGGGGGTGCCGCGCAGTTGCCAGGCCAGAGCCTCTGCCTGGCTGAGGTGAGAGAGGAATTCTGCCGGGTTCATGGTGGCCAGCTCTTCGCCGCGACGAGCGACCTCCTCGGCCACGGCGTCCCATTGGGTTGGGTCCATGGCATAGGCGGTCAGTGCCTCGAGCAACCGGCCGACCGGTGTCGGCGTGCGCTGTTTACGAGGGCTGTTCGCTGTCTTGACCCGCACGGTGATTCCCATTTGTCGAAGCGGCATGGTTGCCCGCGAAAAGGCCTCCGTCAATGCCGCCGACTCGTTGAACTGATTTGATATAAGCGACGTAACCGACGAGAAAAAAAGAACTTTTGCTTTTTGATTCCTCTGGCTATAGTTGGACCCACCTGAGAACGGACAGCGAAACGAGAAGCGCATGACAACGCAGACGGGCATTCCCGTTGCCGTTGATCAAAGCTCACGTCGCTCCGGCGAAGACCGCCGGTCGGAAATGGATAGGCGCCGTACATCGAAGGGATTATTCGAGCTGAGAGCCAGACGAGAAGGACTCGTCTCCGATCGAAGGACAAACCCACGCCGGGTCGAAGATGGCAGCAAGGGCCGCGTACGTTGGTATGCGTTCTGGCGCCGAGCGGAAGACCAAGGGTAACAAGAAGGGGTTCATTGCAGAGGTATTTACGGCGCCCACGTACGCTTGCGCGCGCGTAAAATTCTCGCAAACCCTGCCTCATCAGAGGAATTGCGGATGGGACTTTCGCGCCGGTCCGCTACAATTCGCGTGAAAAACCCACTGGAGTAGGAACTATGAAGTCGCTCTTGCGTGCCGCCGCTTTGGCAATGGTTGTTGGGCTGTCTGCGGCCGGCGCCTGGGCGGGTGATGCCGCTGCTGGGCAGGGGGCATACGCCGTGTGCGCCGCGTGTCATGGCCAGAACGGAGAAGGCAACGCAGCGCTCAACGCTCCTCGCCTGGCAGGCCAGGAAGGCTGGTACATCAAGCGTCAATTGGCGGCCTATAACGCCGGCATGAGGGGCACCAAACCGGGCGACATGTATGGCATGCAGATGCGGCCGATGGCCAATGCGGTGTCAGGAGAGGCTGCGGTGGACAATCTGGTTGCCTACATCGCCACGCTGGCACCACCGGCGGGTACCCCGACGGTGAATGGCGATGTCGCGGCGGGGAAAGCGCTGTACGCCGTTTGTGCGGCCTGCCACGGTCAGCAGGCAGAAGGCCTCGAGCAGATGGGCGGTCCGGCTTTGGCCGGCCAGAGCGACTGGTACCTGGTGCGCCAGATCCAGAACTACAAAAAAGGATTGAGAGGCTACCACCCGCAGGACACGTTTGGTCGCCAGATGGCGCCGATGGTGGCAACGCTCGCGGATGATGCGGCCATCAACAACGTCGTTGCCTACATCAACTCTCTCGCCAAGTAGCATGCGTTCGTGACCGCCAGGCTGACCGTTGACCTGGCGGCGCTGCTGGCGAACTACCAGCGGCTAGGCGCAGAGTCTTCCATAGGCGCGGTGGTCAAAGCCGATGCCTACGGCCTCGGCGCGGGGCCTGTGACCGCGGCCCTGCACCACGCAGGCTGCCGCCATTTCTTCGTTGCTACGCCCGCCGAGGCGCTGGCGCTCGACGTCGATGCGCGGGTGTACGTGTTCGCCGGCGTTGGCAGCGATGAGGAAGCAGCAAAGCTGCACGCGGCGGGTGCGCGACCGGTGCTCAACGATGCTCGGCAGGTTGGCATGTGGCGGCGAGCAGGCAATGGCCCATGTGCCGTGCATGTGGACACCGGCATGCGGCGGCTTGGCTTCACACCACAGGCGTTCAAAGCGGCGGATCTGGCCGGCCTCGAGGTAGAGCTGCTGCTCACCCACTATGCATGCGCGGACGAGCCCGAACACCCGTTGAACGCAGCACAGCGGCGCGACTTCAAAGTCTGCAGCGCGCGCCTGCCGGGCGTGCCGACGAGCCTCGGCAACAGCGCTGCCATCCTCACCGGTCCGGAGTGGGTGGGAGATGTTGGTCGACCGGGCATTGCGCTGTATGGCGGCAATCCTTTCGCGAAGCGCGCAAACCCCATGAGGCCGGTTGCGACGCTGGAAGGGCAGGTGCTGCAGGTGCGCGACGTTGCTGCAGGAGAAAGTGTGGGCTACGGGGCGACCTTCATTGCCGAGCATCCCTGCCGCATCGCTACGGTAGGCGCGGGCTATGCGGATGGCGTGCCGCGGCAGCTTTCAGGCGTGGGCCGCGTTGCGGTTGGTGAGGCTTTTTGCCGCATGGTCGGCCGGGTGAGCATGGACGCCGTGCAGATCGATGTCTCAGACATCAGTGTTGCGCAGGGCGACTGGGTGGAAATTTTCGGTACACGAGTGCCCGTGGATGAGGTGGCAGAACACGCGGGCACCATCTCCTACGAAGTGTTCACCGGCATAGGCGGGCGGGTTCACAGGCGCTACCTGGCCCCTTGACGTGGCTGGCGGATCGGTAGCTCGGTCTTCTTTATCACCGTACGCAGAGCGAAGTTCGATTGCACCCTGGCAACGCCCGGCAACCGCGTCAGGTGCTGGGAGTGCACCCGTTCGTAATCCCGTGCATCGGCGACGATTACCCGTAGCAGATAATCCGCATCGCCAGACATCAGGTAGCACTCCATCACCTCCGGCAGGTCACGCACGGCACTTTCGAAGCGTTCGAGATCGCCCTGCTGCTGGCTCATGAGTGTGATTGCGACGAAGACGTTGTCCGGGTAGCCGGCCAGCGTCTGGTCCACCAGGCCAACCGTGCCGATCAGCAGACCAGCATCGGTGAGGCGTCGCACCCGGCGCAGACAGGCTGACTCGGACAGGCTCACCCGCTCCGCCAACGCGGTGTTCGACAAGCTGGCGTCGAGTTGCAGTTCGTGGAGGATGCGACGGTCTGTGCGATCGATGTCCCGATAAGTGATGGAATCTGCGGCCATGAGCTTCTTCAGTTCGGAATAATTGCGCCGATTGTGCTCGCGGCCTCACATTTTGCAAGGAAGTGCCGTGTGGTTGGGGCTATCTTGACGGCACAAATCACGCTTTCAGGAGTCCAGCACATGCGTATC
>JAUILW010000331.1 GCA_030432795.1 Gammaproteobacteria bacterium | reverse complement strand
CGCAGCGCTGCCTGGACGATGCCGTGAATTACGTGCAGGAGCGCAAGCAATTCAATCAAAGGATCGCAGACTTTCAGAACACCCAGTTCATGCTGGCGGACATGCGTACGCGGCTGGAAGCCGCGCGAGCACTGCTCTACATCGCCGCGCTGAAAGTCACCGAAAACGCCGCGGACAAAACACAGTTCGCCGCCATGGCGAAACTCCTGTCCACGGAAACCGGCTCGGCGGTGGTGAACGACGCCATGCAGCTGCATGGTGGTTACGGCTTTCTCATGGACTACCCGGTGGAACGCTTTCACCGGGATCTGCGCGTGCACCAGATTCTCGAGGGCACCAGCCAGATCATGAAGTTCGTGATCGGCCGCGACATGGTGGGCTGAGCCGCACCGTTCTGCTGATTGTGTTGCTCTTCGGCGCCCTGCCCGCCTCAGCGGACTTCGGCGCCTGCGTTGCCGGCCTCGCCGACCGCGCACGTCAGGAAGGTATCTCAC
The DNA here is from genome assembly GCA_030432795.1 of Gammaproteobacteria bacterium. Classification (GTDB taxonomy): domain Bacteria; phylum Pseudomonadota; class Gammaproteobacteria; order Pseudomonadales; family Azotimanducaceae; genus SYFY01. The sequence goes on along the minus strand of JAUILW010000331.1, from coordinate 3,826 downwards.
CGGTGGTGGTGGATTCGGTGCTCGGCAACGTGCGCGAATCCGAGCGCGTGCTGGAGCTCGACCGCTCACAGCCGGAATTCACCAGCACATTCGCCGGTTACTACCCGCTGCGCGTCAATGATCAGCGCGTACGTCGGGGTCGTGAGCTTCTACAGCAGCACGAACAGCTCCTCATCACCATCCAACGCAACACCGGCGTGCCGCCGCATTACCTGCTCGCCTTCTGGGGCCTGGAAACCAACTTCGGCGGCTACCTGGGCGATCACAGCGTGCCCGATTCGCTGGCCACACTTGCCTGCGACTCACGGCGAAGCGACTACTTCAGCGGCGAGCTGATGAACGCCCTGCGGGTCATCGAGCGCGGCGACGTGGCGGCTGCGGACATGACCGGCTCCTGGGCGGGTGCGATGGGCAACATGCAGTTCATGCCGAGCAACTACCTCAAGCACGCGGTGGATGCGGATGGTGACGGCAAGCGCGACCTGTGGGGCAGCACTGCAGATGCCCTGGCGTCAGCAGGACACTTTCTCAAAGCCCTGGGCTGGCAGGCAGGCCTGCGCTGGGGGCGAGAGGTGCGGCTACCGGAAAATTTCGATCTGGCGCTGCTGGGTGAGCGTAAGAGTATCGCCTTCTGGGCGGAGCGCGGCGTGCGCAACACCGCAGGTGATGTGCTACCAAGCCTCGAAGAGGAAGAAGCAACACTGCTCATGCCCGCCGGCCATGCAGGTCCGGCGTTCATCACCTACGCCAACTTCGATGTGATCATGGGTTGGAACCGCTCCGAGTTCTACGCCATCACCGTCGGCCGGTTGGCCGACCGTATCAGCGGCGGAGGTCGGCTGGCGCGGGCGATACCGGAAGGGCCGAAGCGTTGGCCGTTGGAAGAAATCGCCGAACTGCAATCGCAACTCGATGCCCTCGGCTACGACCCCGGCAAAGCCGACGGCCGATTCGGCCCGGCGACGCGTGCCGCCCTGGCCCGCTTTCAAGGTGAAGCCGGTCTTCCGCCGGATGGGTATCCGGATGAGGCAACGCGTAAAGCGCTGAGGACTGAAGAGCGCGCAAAGCGCTGAGGCCCTCGCCGCCGGGTGATATGATCACCGCTGTCGCAACGGCGAGGTCAGCATCATGCTCAATGGCATCCATCACGTTTCCATCAACGTACGCGATGTGGACGAAGCGTTGACGTTCTACGTCGACCTGCTCGGCATGGAAGCCCTGCCTCGACCGGACCTCGGCTTTCCCGGCGCCTGGCTCAGGAGCGGCGACCAGGAAGTGCATCTGCTCGGCATCGAGTCCACAGCGCCGCCGAAGGAACAGCACTTTGCTTTTGGGGTGAATGACCTGGCCCGTGTGGTACACGCAGTTCGCGACGCAGGCTTCAACTGCTCAGAGCCCCGTGAGATTCCCGGCGTGTGCGCTCAGGCGTTCACCCACGACCCAAGCGGCAACATGGTCGAGTTCAATCAGCGGCTGTAGCCTGACAAGCGTACACCCGATACTCCACGGCACTCGGCAGCATACGACCCTCACCCACCGCCACCACGCGGTTCAGCCAGGCGTAGCGTTCGTCACCGCACTCGAAGCGCGGTTGGGTGAGGAAGTGGCTGTCGCCGTAATGCGTTTCGCCGCCGTTACGCATGGCAGCGGCGACTGCATCATTCTGCTCGAGCACGCCGGTGTAGGTCATGTAGATGCCGGCACCATCGTCGGTGCGCAGGTTGAGACGTACGTCCAACTCGATGAAACCGTCGCCCTCCACCACGGCCCAGTCGGCCCCTGGTGTCAGCACCTCGCCGCGCAGGCGCTCACCTTCGAACGCGCCGCCGGTGACCTCGGCGATGGCTCGCACGCCACCGTGCGCCGTACCGATGGGGTAGGACGCGCCAAGATCGGCGCGAATGGTGAACAGATGTTCCAGCTTCATAATATCCCCTCAGACAAGACCACGAACGGGAACCAGCGCACCGTGCACGGCGCTGGCCCGATCTGACAATAGAAAGCACACAACCTCCGCAAGCGCCTCAGGACGCACCCAGGCGCCGTGATCGGCCACCGGCATATCGGCCCGGTTGCGCGGCGTATCAATCAGCGACGGCAGCACGGCGTTGACGTTGACGCCGCTCGCGCGCACTTCATCCGACAGGGCTTCTGTAAGGCGCATGACTGTGCTCTTGGCCGCGGTGTACGCGCCCATCTGGCCGATGCCGTGCAGCGCGCCGAGCGCGCCAACGTTGACGATGGCGCCACGTCCCTGGCCCACGAGCACCGGCACCGCGGCTGTCAGCATGCGGCGCAGGGTCGTCACATTGATCGCGAACATGGCGTCCCATTGCGCATCGTGCGTTTCGTGTACTGATGGCCCCATGTCGAAACCGCCAGCGATGTTGGCCACTCCGTCGAATGCGCCAATGCCATCCAGGCAGGCTTGTACGGCTACCGCATCGGTGAGATCGCAGGTGTGACACCGGCCGAGATCGGACGTAAAACCCTCCACCACGTCGATCAGCTCCACCGTGGCGCCGTAGCTGTGCGCCGTCGATGCCACCGCTGCACCGAGAACGCCGGCAGCGCCGGTGACCAGAACTTTCTTACCGTCGAGCATCATGCCTCCTACGCCGCTGCCCACGCGGAGCCGCCATCGATCTTGAGGATGGCGCCCGTGGTGTAGCTCGACGCGTCGCTGGCAAAGTACAACGCCGCCCCGACCACTTCCTCCGGCTCGCCGCCGCGTCCGAGGGGAATGGTCTCGCGGGCGCGCTGTGCGAACGCCTCGAGGTCCCACGCCTTGCTGATGTCGGTCATGAACGGGCCCGGCATGATGCAGTTCACACGCACGTTGGCACCGAAGGCATGCGCCATGCCACGGGTCATGGTGTTGAGCCCCGACTTGGCCATGGCATAGGGCAGCTCGTGCGGCGCTGGCTGCACCGCCGCCACGCTGCTGACGTTGATGATGGAGCCGCCGTCACCCGCCGCCATCCGCTCGCCGATGATCGAAGACAGACGGAACGGCCCCTGCAGGTTGACCTCCATGACCTTCTGATACAGGGCTTCGGTCACCGTGCCGAGGGAGTCGTAGAGCGGCGACATACCGGCGTTGTTGACAAGCACATCCACACGTCCGAAGCGCTCCCAGACGAATTCCGCCAGCGCATCCGCCTGCGACCAGTCACCAGCGTGATAGGCAAAACCCACGCAGTTCTGGCCCGTCTGTGCAGCGATCTCCGCAGCAGCTGCGTCGCAGGCTTCGGCTTTGCGGCTGGCCACCACCACATCAGCACCGGCCTCGGCGAATGCGCGACACATATGCAGGCCAAGCCCGCGGCTGCCGCCGGTGACCACGGCGACCTTACCTGTCAGGTCGAAGCGGGCGGCGATGGCGTCTTTATTCATGCTGGTTCTCCGGTGGAAGCAAAGCGCAACAGTATGCCACCATTGAGGGCAGGTACCGACCACCGCAGACACCGGAGGGAAGATGGCACACGGCACGGATCGACGGCAATTTCTCAAAGCAACAGTGGCCGTGGGCGCCGCAGGCACGGCCCTCGGCACCACCCGACCGGCCTTGGCGGCCGCCAGCCAGGGCGTGCGCAGCTACCGGCGCCTGGGGCGCACGGACATGCAGATCTCCGACATTTCCTTCGGTGCCAGCCGCCTGCGCAGCAGCGAAGAGCACCTGGTACACAAAGCCCTCGATCTGGGTATCAACTATTTCGACAGCGCCGAAAACTACACCAGCGGCCAGAGCGAGACGGTGCTTGGCAAGGCGCTGGCCGGTCGCCGCGACAAGGTGCATCTGGTGTCCAAGCGCATCACATCGTCG
>JAUILW010000330.1 GCA_030432795.1 Gammaproteobacteria bacterium | reverse complement strand
GCCGCCATCGGCTGGGCTGAGCGCATCGCCGAGAACGCACCACTCGCGGTTGCCGCGTCGAAGACGCTGGTCCGCGCTGCTGCGCTCGGTTACGACGAGGAAGAACTGTGGAAGATGCAGGAGCCTTTGTCTCGCAAGGTGTTCAGCTCCAACGACGCCAAAGAAGGTCCGCGGGCCTTCGCTGAGAAGCGTGCACCCAACTGGACCGGTACCTGATATCCCTTCGACTGCCCCCTTCGGCTGCTACGACGGCGCCGGCACATCCGCCGGCGCCCTCCTCAATGGCGGCGCAGCTCTTCCTCGCGAAAGCGCTTGGTAACACCGGGCTTGCGGCCAAGCACATGCGTAAGCACGTCGTTCATGGTCACGTGATCGTTGTCGAAACCACCGTGTGAATCGCTGTCCGTGCGGCTGCGATGGCGGCCCGCATAAAAAATACGGTGCGCCGTTGGCGGCGAGAAACCGTCCAGCGCCACCTCCATGCCGAGCAGCGCCTCGCCCCGTTCCTCCTCGAAGGCATTCGACACCAGATACAGCAACGATTTGCCGTACACGCCGGCCACGCGGTCGTCCGTCTCGCGGCTGTCGACCAGGTTGTACTGCCACAGGCTACGCACCGTGCGGTTGCCGACAGCACCGGCGAGCGCCGGGCGGTAAGCCGCCTCGTAGAATGCCAGCGTACAGGCGGGCGCCATCACACTCATGCTGTGCACCTGGGTGTGCTGCCCCGCCACCGATGCCCAGCGTTTGAGCAACTCACCGTGCAGGATAGACCCCGCGGAGTGGCACACGAGGTGCACCTGCAGCGGTCTAGCGGAGGCTGCGTTGGCGTCGAGCAGGGTCTTCAGCGCCCGCGTGCCGCCGGCGGATGCGTTTGCAAAGGCTTTACCGGCGCCGGACTTCATCTCACGCCATAGGGCACGGCCGATCGGCCGGGAGGTGCGCTCGATGAGCCAGTCCTTGAATCCGAAACCACTTCCCACCCGGTCCTCTGCCTTGCTGAACAGGTTTCTGAACACATCCCCAAGCTCTTCCGCGAGGCCCGTCTCCCACATGAGGTGGATCGGGTAGATACGGTTGCGCTTAAAGCCGTCCTTCAGTGCCAGCACCCGTCGCGCGGACGCGCCTTCGCCATTCAGGCCACCGTGCCCGTAGATCAGGATGTGGTCGTACTCGCGATCAGCATCGGCAGCATCCCCGTGTCGCTTCAACAGCGCCGCCGTTTCGCGGATGCTCTCGATGGGTGTTCCGTAGCGGCCGGTCTCCACCAGGTTGCCATCGTCCAGGTGCACGATGTGCCCAAGTACATCCAGGCGTCGCGGTTTCGGCGCTCGACTGCTCTCTGCCTCGGCGCCCGCCGAACGCGCAACCGGCCGCGTGAGATCGAATGCTTTGGGCGTGGGAACTGCCAGGCGCAGCACCCAGGCATCGAGCACGTTCTCCGCCCAGTCCTCATACGACCAGTGGCCAACGCCAGCGCGACCATCGAAACCGCCCCATCCGGGTCCCCAGGAGTTCTGCACCACAAAACCATCGGCATCGTAGCCGGTGATCACGAAGGCGTGCCCACCTTCCCGGCTGGTGGATCGGCGTATGACGCCGCGTGCAGGGTTGCGCCATCCCCGATGCACCCGCGCGGACACCACCACCGCTCCGGTTTCGTTCAGCGCTGCGTGGTAGTCGATGATCTGTGGCCGTAAGCGGTAGTAGGCGCCGAGTCCGGTGGCACGCGCCTCCTTGGCCTGCGGTATGGTGAGGTGCCAGTTGCGCTGGCCTGGTTGATAGGGGGCTGCCAGCTCCGAGCACACGCCGTTGTGATAGAAGCCCTTGATGGCACCACGAATGCTCGACCCGTCATAATCCTCGCCCGGCCACTCATCGTGCAGGCGGGCCATCTCGTAGAGCATGCGCGGGCTGACCGGGCCGGTAGGCGGCGCGAGATTCTGCAGCTCCGCCCGGCGCGTACGCAGCCAGTTGATGGCTGTTGCCAGGGCGAAACCCGTGCAGGCGCCCTCACTGAGCTGATCGAGCACCGGCGAGCGATCAGCGCCGGGCGGCTCGAGCCGCACCCTGAGGTCGATCAGCGGCGGCTCGTAGTACCGGTCGCGAATGTCCGGCGTGTCTTCATGCACGTTGAGCAGACGGGCGGCGCCTCCTGCATCCATTTGTGCCTGGTCTGCCGAGGAACGATTCACTGGCGCCCCCTCAATTCCCTTTGCGTGTGCTCAGGGTAGCGCAACGCTTGCCACCACAAAACTCTACGGGATTTCAACTAGGTCAACTCGGCGCGAGATTCGTTACTATCGGGCAGGTGGGCACCGGCGGTAGCGCCGATGCAGGGTTCAGGCTCGGCAACCTACGCGTGGGTAAGTCGAATATCAGACGGGAGAAGTTCTTTGGCGGCACAACAGGTTCAACATGCATCGCAGGGCAATCATTTCGACGTGCTCATCGTCGGCGCAGGCATCTCAGGCGTAGGCTCTGCCTACCACCTGCAGCAGCAATGCCCGCAGAAGAGCTACGTGATCCTCGAGATGAAGGACACGTTCGGAGGCACATGGGAAACGCACAAGTATCCCGGCGTGCGTTCCGATTCCGACCTCTACACCTTCGGCTACCGCTTCAAGCCATGGGTGGGTGCGCCGATCGCCAGTGCGGAGGAGATCCTCAAGTACATGGGCGAGGTGATCGAAGAAAACGATATCGGCTCGCACATCCGCTACGGCCACCGCATCAACGATTGCAGCTGGTCCAGCGACGACAACCGCTGGACGGTACGCGCCACACGCAGCAGCGACGGCAGCGAGCAGGTGTTCACCTGCAACTTCCTGTGGATGTGCCAGGGCTACTACGACCATGAAAAACCCTATGTGCCCGACTGGAAAGGCATGGACGACTATGAGGGGTTGTTCATTCACGCCCAGGTGTGGGACCCGAACATCGACTACACCGGCAAGAAGGTGCTCGTCATCGGCTCCGGTGCTACCGCCGCCACGGTCATCCCGGCCTTCGCCGAAACCGCCGAACACGTCACCATGCTGCAGCGTTCCCCCACTTACTTTTTCTGCAGCGAAAACCGCAATGAGCTTGCCGACCAGCTGCGCGAGATCGGCATCGACGAACCGACCGTACACCGCGTGGTGCGCGCACAGATCAACCACGACCATGACGTGATGCAGAAACGCTGTATCACCGAGCCGGATGTGGTGTTCGAAGAGCTCAAGGCGCTGGTGCGCCAGTACGCCGGCGAGGACTTCGAGTTCGAGCCGCACTTCACGCCGAAATACCGACCCTGGCAGCAGCGCCTGGCGTTCTGCCCGGAGGGCGATGTGTTCAAGGCCGCGGCCGACGGCAAGCTGACGGTATATACCGACACGCTCGATACCTTTACCAAAACCGGCGTACGTACGTCCTCCGGCGACGAGATCGAGGCGGACATCATCGTCGCTGCTACGGGCTTCAACCTGTCGGTGATGGGCGACATTCCCTTCAGCGTTGACGGCAAGGCCCTGGACTGGCACGACACTGTCAACTACCGCGGCATGATGTTCACCGGCGTGCCGAACCTCTTATGGGTGTTCGGCTACTTCCGCGCCAGCTGGACCCTGCGCGTGGACATGCTGGGCGACTTCGTGTGTAACCTGCTCAACCACATGGACGAGCTCGGGGCCACCCGGGTGGATGTGGCGCTGCGCGATGAAGACGCCGACATGCCCATCCTGCCGTGGATCGAAGAGGAAAACTTCAATCCCAACTACCTGATGCGGGATCTGGACAAGCTGCCGCAGCGAGGCGACAAGCCTGAATGGCGGCACAATCAGGACTACTGGTCGGAGCGCGAAGAAATTCCGCTGATCGACCTGGACGGGGAGGAGTTTCTCTACGACGGCAAACGCGCCAAGCGTTCGAGCAAAGCGGCTTAGGAGAGACGGCTTAGGAGAGACAGATTGGGCAATACGCATCCGGGTCGGCTCAGCCGACCCGGCATGTGCCCTCACCGGAAGGACAAAGCGACCTCGCCGAAAGCGCCGTAGTCCGCGCGCACTTGATCTCCCGCCGCCACGGCAACCGGGCGCGTAAAAGATCCGCTCAGAATCACCTGCCCCGGCTCGAGGCCGATGCCGTGCGGCGCAAAGCGCCTGCACACCCAGCGGATGCCATGCGCCGGGTGGCCCATTACCGCGGCACCCAGCCCGGTATCCTCGATGTCGTCGTTCAGATAGAGAATGGCACCGGCCCAGGCGAGATCCACCGCGTCCGGCGGCATACGTTCGCCGCCGAGAATCAGACCTGCGTTGGCAGCATTGTCAGCGATGGTGTCGCAGACGTTGCGTG
>JAUILW010000329.1 GCA_030432795.1 Gammaproteobacteria bacterium | reverse complement strand
CGCCCCTCCATGGGCAAGACGTCGCTGTCCATGAACATTGCCGAGCATGCCGCTATGGAAAGCGGCAAGGCGGTGCTGGTATTCAGCATGGAGATGCCGGCAGAGCAGCTCATCATGCGTATGCTGGCATCTCTTGGTCGCATCGACTTCGCCAACCTGCGCACGGGTAACCTGAAAGACGACGACTGGTCGCGCTTTACCAGCGCCGTTGCGCTGCTGAAAGACAAAGAGCTGTTCATCGACGACACGCCGGCGCTCACCCCCAACGAGCTGCGCTCCCGCGCGCGGCGGGTGGCGCGGCAGGCGACCAACGGCGTCGGTCTGATTGTTGTGGACTATCTGCAGCTCATGCGGGTAGCCGGCAACTCGGAGAACCGAACCAACGAGATTTCCGAGATCTCCCGATCGCTCAAATCCATCGCCAAAGAGATCAGCTGCCCATTGATTGCGTTGTCGCAGCTCAACCGCAGCCTCGAGAACCGCACAGACAAACGGCCGGTGATGGCGGACCTGCGGGAATCCGGAGCCATCGAGCAGGACGCCGACTTGATCCTGTTCATCTATCGCGACGAGGTCTACAACGAGAGTTCGCCGGACAAAGGTGTTGCAGAGATCATCATCGGCAAGCAGCGTAACGGCCCCATCGGTACGGTGCGTCTATCGTTCATCGGCCGGCTGACCAAGTTCGAAAATCTCGCCTCCGACATCTACAACGACTTTGGCTAAAGCGAAGAACAGAACCGTATTCGTCTGCTCCGACTGTGGCGCCGACCATGCCAAATGGCAGGGACAGTGCGGCAGCTGTGGCGAGTGGAACACGTTGTCGCAGATGAGCGTCGGGCCGGTGAAGGAAACGGCCCTCGGTTACGCTGGCGTGCGCAGCGAGGTGAAGAAGCTCTCCGAGGTGGAAGCGGGCGAGCTTGCGCGCATCTCTACCGGCCTGTCCGAGCTCGATCGGGTGCTCGGCGGCGGCCTGGTGCCCGGCAGCATGATCCTCATTGGCGGCGACCCGGGGGCAGGCAAGAGCACGCTGCTGCTGCAGGTGAGCACGCTCCTGGCCCGCAGCCGCACGGTGCTCTACGTCACGGGTGAGGAGTCGCTGCAGCAGCTGGCTCTGCGCGCGCAGCGGTTGGGCCTGCCCACCGAGGACCTCATCGTCGCCGCGGAAACGCGGGCGGAAAGTATCGCCGAGGAGATCCGAGCGCGTCGGCCGCACCTCGTGGTGCTCGACTCCATCCAGGTGATGCACGTGGGCAGCGTGGAGAGCACCCCGGGCAGCGTCACGCAGGTGCGCGAGACCGCATCCTTCTTCACACGCCTCGCGAAGCAGACCGGCACGATCTTTGTGCTCGTTGGGCACGTGACGAAAGAGGGCAGCCTCGCCGGGCCCAAGGTGCTCGAGCACATGATCGACGCCTTTCTCATGCTCGACAGCCCAGCGGGCGCCCGTTACCGCACACTGCGCAGCCACAAAAACCGGTTTGGCGCCGTCAATGAGCTTGGCGTGTTTGCCATGACAGACCAGGGCATGAAAGAGGTAGCCAATCCTTCAGCCATATTCCTGCAACGCGGTGAGCTCGACTCCCCTGGTAGCGTTGCCACCGTAACATGGGAAGGCACGCGCCCGCTTCTGGTGGAGCTGCAGGCGCTGGTGGATCAGGTACAGGGCGGTTATGCGCGGCGTGTGGCGGTGGGTCTCGATCAACAGCGTCTCGCCATGCACCTGGCGGTGTTGCATCGACATTGCGGCATCGCACTGTCAGATCAGGACGTGTTCGCAAACGTGGTGGGCGGTGTGCGCATCCACGAAACCGGCGCGGACCTCGCCACCCTGCTCGCGGTGCTGTCGAGCTTCCGCAACCGCTCGCTGCCGAAAGATCTCATTGTCTTCGGCGAGCTGGGCCTCACTGGCGAGGTGCGCCCTGTCACCAACGGTCAGGAACGCCTGCGGGAGGCGTCCAAGCACGGTTTCCGCCGGGCCATCGTGCCCTTTGCCAACCGGCCCAAGGACACCATTCCCAACATGGCAGTGCACGGCGTGAAGAGCCTGTCGGCGGCGCTGGATGTGGTGGCCGGCTTTTGAGCGGGCATGAGATTTCTCCGTAGGCTTGCTTTCCCGGTTGCGCTGATTTTTTCATGTGCTTCTGCAGGCGCGGCTATTCAAGCCGGAGCTATTGATGACCTGTTTGCGCAGGATCCTGCAGAACCCGGTTGCATGGTTGGCTACTCCCGCTTTGGCGAGATTGAATACCTCAAGGGCTTTGGCGCCGCGAACCTGGAGCACGGTGTGCCGATCACCGCCAGGACACGTTTTCACATCGCATCGGTCAGCAAGGAGTTCACGGCGGCATCGATTGGCATGTTGCTGCTGGAAGGCAAGTTGGCGTTAAGTGATGACGTAAGGATGCACCTCCCGGAGATGCCCGACTTTGGCGAGGTCATTACGATCGAGCAACTTCTTCGGCATTCCAGCGGTCTCGCCAACCACACAAAGCTCATGCCGATGATGGGGCTGGATTTTGGCAACTCGGTCCAACAGCAGGAGGTGCTCGATGCCGTATACGCCGAAGGCCTGCGCTTCAAGCCGGGAACCCGCTACGAGTACAGCGCGTCGTACCTGGTGCTGGGACGCGTTATAGAAGCAGTGAGCGGCATGCCACTCAGGACGTTTCTTGAAAGTCGTATTTTCAGACCGCTGGGATTGACGAACAGCGGCTTACACGATGATTTCTCGATCATTCCCAACCGGGCAGAGGGCTACCTCCAGGAGGACGGGCAATGGCGCAACGATCGCATTCGCTATGCGCTGGTAGGCTCGGGCGGTATACACATGACGGTAGGCGACCTGCTCAAATGGAATCATGCACTCAGGACGGACAAGCTCGCTAAAGGGCTGGCAAGGCTCGTGTTCGATACCCCTGCCATTGCTGTGATGGAAAACCTGGAGTACCACTTTGGTTTTTTCCGATCCCAGTTCCGGGGGGCTCGAAGCTCTGCGCACTCCGGCAGCTATCAAGGTAGCAAAACGCTGCTGTACAGCTTCGAGCCAGGCCTTGCGACGGCAATAGCCTGCAACCACCGTGCGGATGTTCAGGCGCTGACGTGGAAGCTCATTGACATCATTGCACCCGAGGAAGGCGGCGGCTGACCTTCGGCGGCGAAGCGGTCACCGCCTCGGTCGTTCGTGCGCTTTCGTTCGGTGGTACGTTAGCGCGCTTTCGATACATGCCCGCAACGCCGGCTTGGGTAGTGCCGAAGTCAGCGGTATCAACAACGCTCGGTTACCTTCGAATTCGAGCTCCGGAAAGCGGCTCCTGAATGTGTCCACCAGCGTCGTGCGGCAATTGAAGTAGAGGCCCACACGGTCCGGCCTTTTCGCTGACCAGCCGATACGAATTGTGCTGCCGCTACGGCTCTGCTCGGTGAGGTAGGCAGGCTCGCCCCACTTCAGGGTTTCCGTCAACGCTCCCACGCCTTCGACCCGGCCGGCGGCATCGAGGATCAGGCGGCGTAGTGCCAAGGCTTTTCGACGGGCGTTGTTTGGCATGGCGTTGTAGGCAGCTTCAACGTCTTCCCGCATGTCAGTCAGCCATCCACTCTGCCGGAATGCACACGTTGTTGCCGATCGCCTTTGCCGCACGATGGAGGAATCCTTGTGAGCGCACGGCTTCGCGAATCACATAGCCGTGGATGGCGCGTACATCCCCTGCATCGAGGCTGTCGGCGAAGCTGGCCATGCCGCGTGCAGCGAACACACCATCCAGCACGATCTGCGGCCATATCGCATGCACTTCGGCGCTCGAATGGCGCAGGTCCGGGTACAGTCCGGAGCTCTGCACGGCGAGCCCGTGACAGCGCAGGCAATGTTGTGCGTAGAGCGTTTCGCCCCGCGCCAGCTCCGTTTCGGAAAGCACGTCAGGATCTGGTGCCTGCACGCGGCGTGCACGGGGTGCGGGTTGTGGCGGTTCGGCGCTGCCGCCGAGCTTGAAAGCGAACACGTGGCCAGGGTTTTCGTTGGTCATTACGGTGTTGTGGCCGCCCTGACTACCGCCGATGCCCGCCACCACGGCGATGTACTGCTCGCCACCAACCCGGTAGGTAACGGGCGGAGCCATGATGCCGACCGAGACGTCCTGCGCCCAGAGCCGCTCGCCTTCGTCGGCGCTGTAGGCCACCAGTTCCCCCTCCGTGGTGCCCTGGAAAACCAGGCCGCCGGCGGTTGCCAGCACACCGGCACTGACGCCGCTGGTGAAGGGCACTTCCCAGCGCACTGATCTGGCCGTGGGGTCCCAGGCCGTCAAACGCGTTGGCGAGCAGAAGCGTGGCACGACAGCAGGGAGCTCGCGGACCATGCGGGGGAAATCTTCGCC
>JAUILW010000008.1 GCA_030432795.1 Gammaproteobacteria bacterium | reverse complement strand
TGCAGCCGGACTCAGTGGAGGAAGTGGGCTGCATTCATACCTGTCAGGGCCTGGAACTCGACTACGTTGGTGTGATCATCGGCCCGGATCTTGTGGTGAGAAATGGGCAGGTACTGACGGATGCCTCACGAAGGTCGTCTCAGGACCGTTCTATCCGAGGGTACAAATCCTGGCTCAGGAAAGATCCACAAGCTGCGCGTCATGCGGCTGACAGGATCATCAGAAACACCTATCGCACGCTTCTGACCAGGGGAATGAAGGGTTGCTACCTGTTCTGCACCGACCCGGAAACGAACGCGTACTTCAGGCAGTTAGCGGCAGGTGGTAAGCAGCCCGGAGAACTGGCCATGGTGGCTGAAGATGGGGGAAGCTACAGAACGGACGCTGACGACGTTTCCCCGTAGCGGCGCTCAGATCTGATCACCGAACTTCTCCACATCCACACCTGAGTCGGTTGCCTCAGACAGCGACATACCCATACCTGGCCTCGGCATGCGCCCCAGCGCCATTTCCGGCGGTAATACGTCGCGATTGGGCTCGTCACTCTCCGGGTCTGAGTAGTAGCCCAGCGCATAGTTGCCCTGGGTGTAGCCGAGCAGCTCCTGCAGTTCCGGATCGAGATTCCGGGCGATGTGCGGCGGGCAGCTCAGGTACTGATTTTCTTCCTGGCGCAGCCAGCCCAGACAGTAGGTGATGTTCAGGCCAAGGCGGGAGGTCTGGTCGCGGTTTTCGCCGCCGGAGTGCAGCACGCTGCCGCTGTAGAGCAGCACGCTGCCGGCAGCCATCTCTGCCTGGGTGATCTCTTCCGGCAGCGCGCGGCGCTGCCAGTCCCAGTGATTGCTGCCAGGTACCACGCGGGTGGCACCGTTTTCGGCGGTGAAGTCGGTGAGTGCCCAGATGGTGTTGAACTGCGGTTCGATACTTTGTGGGATATGCGTGCCCCACGCCAGGCGGTCGCGATGTAGGGGTTGGGCGCCCTGTCCGGGATGAATGTAGATGGTCTGTGTCAGGTGCAGAATGATGCGCTCGGTGAAGGGCGCGAGAAAGGCGTTGCCGGCATCGAGCACGGTCCGGTTGGTGACCAGCGGACGCACGGAAGGGCAACGGGCGACCAGCGCGCCGGTGCGCTGGGTGCGCCGGCCGGTGAAGTCGTCGCTGCCCATGGGTGTGCGGTCGATGTACGGCCTGAGGTCGGCGGTGATGCCTGCGAGCTCTTGCGGTCCGAGCACATCGGTCAGGATGGCGGCGCCATCGCGCTCCACTACCTGGCGGATGTGCTCGGCATCGCTTCCGTACGGGATGTTCTCGAGCTTCATATGGTTCAACCCGTCAGGCGGCCGAGCCGGCCGTTGATGATTTCCTCTGCCTGGGCGCTGATGCGCGCCACGAGCTCCGCACAGGTGGGGATATCGTGTACGAGCCCCTGGCTCTGGCCCACCGTCCAGATGCCGCCATCGATGTCGCCGCCTTCGAGAACGTTGGCGCGGCCGCGCACGCCGGCAACAAGCGCTTTCACGTCGTCGAAGGTCTTGCTGGCGTCCTGCTGGATGGCGACGACTTCCTCAGAGACCGCATTGCGGGCAACCCGTGCGGTGTTGCGCAGGGTACGGTTGATGAGCCGCGTGTCCCGTTCGGTGTTGTCGACGATGGCCTGCTTTACGTTTGCGTGAATCTTCGCTTCCTGCGTTGCCAGAAACCGGGTGCCCATGTTCACGCCTTCTGCGCCCAGAGACAGAGCAGCAACGAGGCTGCGGCCATCGGCCATGCCGCCGGAAGCGATCACCGGGATGTCCACCGCATCGACCGTGGCGGGCAGCAGCACCATCAGCGTCACGTCGTCTTCGCCCGGGTGGCCGGCACACTCGAAGCCGTCGATGCTGATCACATCCACGCCCAGGCGGGCGGCGGTAACCGAGTGGCGCACGGAGGTGCATTTGTGAATCACCTTCACACCCGCGGCCTTGAACTCCGGCAGGTGCGGCTCTGGGCTGCGACCGGCGGTTTCCACCACTTTCACGCCGGTCTCGATGATGGCGCGCCGGTACTCATCGTAGGGAATGGGGTTGATGGACGGCAGGATGGTCATGTTGACGCCGAACGGTTTGTCGGTGAGCTCGCGGGTGCGTTCGATTTCCTTCGCCAGCGCCTCGGCCGTGGGGAACATGTGCGCGGTAATGAAGCCCAGTGCGCCGGCGTTTGCCACTGCGGCCACCAGGTCGCCGTAGCCAACTCCGGTCATGCCGCCCATGGTGATGGGTGTCTCGACGCCAAACATCTCGGTGAATCTGGTCCTGATCACTTCAAGCTCCTGCTGTAGCAAAGCTTTGAGCATATCAAGGACATCTGCGGGGTGCTGCCCTGGTTGAAAGCCCCGTATGATATGGGGTTCCATGCTCACCGATACCCTTCACCGTCTGGACACCATGATGCGTCCGGGCGGACGCGTGTTCTACGGCTGGTGGATCGTGCTCACCGCCGGCGGCGTGCAATGGTTCTCCGCGCTCCTGTGGATGTCCTCCTACGGGGCGTATGTGGTGCTGTTGCAGGCCGAGTTCGAGTGGAGCAAGGCGGCGTTGTCCGGTGCTTTTGCGCTTACCCGCATAGAGAGCGGCATACTGGGCCCGCTGCAGGGTTGGCTGGTGGACCGGTTCGGTCCGCGTCCCATCCTGAGCGTCGGCATGGCGCTATTTGGCCTGGGCTTCGTGCTGTTCAGCGAGGTGCAGAGCATCGTCTCGTTTTACCTCTCCTTCGTGCTCATCGCCCTGGGCGCGAGCCTGGGCGGCTATGCGACGCTCATGGTGTCGCTGGTGAACTGGTTTCGTCGCTATCGCGGCACTGCGGTGTCCTGGTCGCAGCTGGGCTACTCGCTCGGCGGGCTATGTGTGCCGCTGCTGGCGCTGGCGTTGGAGGCATACGGCTGGCGCACGGTGGCGCTGGCCAGCGGCATCATCATCTGGGTTGTGGGCCTGCCGGTGGTGCAGCTCGTGCGGCACCGGCCGGAAGACTACGGTCAGCGCCCGGACGGTGTGGCGACCAGCGCTGAGGCGGCAGCGCACGCGCAAGGTGGTGTCGAATTCACCGCCAGACAGGCCATGAGAACCGCCACGTTCTGGTTTATCTCGCTCGGGCATGCCCTGGCGCTGCTGATCGTCTCGTCGGTGATGGTGCACCTCATCCCGCATCTCACCGAAGGGCAGGGTTACAGCCTCATCGGCGCCTCCCAGGTGGTACTTGGGCTGACGGTGTTCCAGATGGTGGGCCAGGCGGCTGGAGGGGTGATCGGCGACCGTTTCGACAAACGCCTGGTGTGCGTGTGGTGCATGGTGGCGCATACGCTCGGCATGCTGCTGATTACCTACACCACCTCCATGCTGGGGGTCGTGGTGTTCTGCGTCCTGCATGGCCTGGCCTGGGGAATTCGCGGGCCGTTGATGGTGGCCATGCGCGCCGACTATTTCGGCACCCGCGCGTTCGGCACGATCATGGGTTTTTCTTCGCTGGTTGTGATGTTCGGCATGTCCGGTGGGCCACTCGTTGCCGGCGTGATGGCCGATATCTACGGCGACTACCAGATCGGCTTTACGATTCTTGCGGGTTCTGCCCTGCTGGGCTCACTGTGCTTTCTGGCGGCAACCCCGCCGCCGGCGCCTGCGCGTTGAGCCGCCGCGCGCGCAGTGTTTCGATCACCGCGTGGTGCTTTGCCCGGGTGAGTGGATAGAAACCGAGGATCACCAGCGCCGTCACCCAGAAGATGAATATGCCTGGCCCCACAGCAACGCCTAACGCTTCCACGGTGCTTTCTTCCACCTCGCCGGGCAGGGCGCGGGCAGGGAAGGCGATCACATCCAGCGCCACGCCGGCGATGAAGCCGCCAATGCCGGAGGTGGCTTTCGACAGCAGCGACCAGGCGGCATTGAACATACCCTCCTGACGTACCCCATAGTCTCTTTCGTTGAGGTCGATCGTGTCGGCGATCATGGATCCGGCGACGATCATCACGACCACCGCCACGAACACGATGAAGCCCGTGTAGGCGACGATGATCGGCAGCAGCAGCGCACTGTCATTCGCTGGCATGAGGTCGAACAATCTCAGCGTCACCGGTAGCGGGCCAACGAAGGTGATCGATGCCATGGTCCACATCATCACGGTTTTCTTATCGGTGCGGCGCGACAGGGCAGGGGTAACGGCAAACGCCAGCACCGTAGCAATGGCGGCTCCGCCCACAGCCAGGGCGATTTCATCCGTAGAGAACTCCCAGTAGTAGGTGGTGACGTACAGGTTCATCACATCGGTGAACCCGGTTGCCGTTGCCACTACAAGGATCATCAGCACGAGCACCAGATAGGCGCGGTTGGAAAACACCTGTTTTAACTCGCGAAAAAATTGCGCGAAGGAGAAATGCTGATCTGCTGCTGGCTGGTGCAGCTGCGGGATCAGGCGGTGTGTGCCGATCGCGCAGATGAGGATGGCTGCGATGATGACCGCACCGCACAGTAGTGCGTAGTCACCGTAGGCGGCTGCGTTCAGGCGGCCGTCCGGGTAGGCCTCAGAGGGCACGAAAAACACCAGATAGCCCACCTGCGCTGCTGCCAGCCCACCCAGCCAGCCGGCCAGAATGCGGAAGCTGACGAGTGCGGTGCGTTCGTCATAGTCGTCCGTGATTTCCGCCGTGAGCGAACTGCTCGGCACTGCGTAGAAGGTCATCGCCACACGCACACCGATGGTAAACACCAGCATCCAGGTGAACTGCATGGTCGAGGACGCGTCGACAGGCGGGTTGAACAGCAGCACGAAACACGCCCCCATGGGCAGGGCTGCCGCATACATGAACGGGTGCCTGCGCCCCCAGCGTGACTTGAAGTGGTCTGAGATGTGTCCCACCAATGGGTCGGTAATGGCGTCGACGATGAGCGCCAACAGAATCACCGTGCCTGCGGCGGAACCCGACAGGCCCACCACCTGGGTGTAGAAGAACAGTAGAAATGTGTTGAACGACGTATTCTTTACGCCGTCCGAGATGGTGCCCGCGCCGAACGCAATCTTGGTGTGAAGGGGTAGCTGCGCGCTCATGGCGGGTGTGGCCCGCTGTACGGCGGGCCCTGTCGTTTCACATGCCGATCAACGCCCCGTGGAAGCCGTTTGCCGCTGGTTCATCTGATACAGCTCCACGGCATCCAGACCACCGTCTTCGTTGCGGTCCACCATCTTGAATCCCTGCACGAGGCGCTTCTTGATCCGTTGAGGCAGCTCCTGCCAGCTCAGCTTGCCGTCCATGTCACGGTCGAGGAAGCCGACCCACTGGTAGGTTTGGGCGAGCTGCTTGTTGTGGATCGGCTCGGCGCTGGTCTCCTCCTGCCATGCGTAGCTCACGGCACCGTAGAGCATTTCATCCCAGCTTTGCAGGCCCCAGGGCACCTGCTTGTCAGGGTCCGGATTGCCGGGGTTGCGGGAGGAGTTGTCGTACACGGTGGCATGCACCAGCCGCGTGCCTGCGGGAATGGCCTTGGGCTCGGTGAATTCGTAGGTGCGCTGCCAGTTGAAGTCGTAGTTTGGCACCGACAGGATCACCTCCCGCTCGCCGTTGGGGTAGGCCAGCTCGAAACGCGATGCCTTGCCGCGGTAGTGCGCGTGCGGCACCAGCGAGTAGATCAGCGCATCTTTGTCGAACTCATAGTAGGCGGCTTCTTCGTAGGCGGCGTCGTTCGGCGGGATGTTGATGGTCGGGTCGATCACCACGGTATGCCGCAGAAAGTTCTTCGGCGGCGCATCGTGAAAGTACAGGCCGACCTTCGTGCGGTCTGTGGCTTCTTTGCCGTAGGGCGTGTAGTGCATCTGGAACAGGAAGTGGGTGCCGGGCTCCACATACACGCCGGTGCCCTCCGGCATTTCCGCGGACTCGTTGCCGGGCGCGTAGCCGATAATGTAGTTGTCGAACACGCTTTCTTCATCGCTCGGTATGGTGCCGGGGTCGGATGCACCCATGAGCACGTGGTGCACGACCTTCCGATCGCCAGGTACCACGGTTGCCGCCCGCACCCACACCGGCTTATCCAGTGGGTTTTCTACGGCCGGAAACTGGTAGTCGACGACACCGCTTGCCGGCACGTTGAATGCTGGCACTTCGAGGATCAGATCAGGCTCCCCCAGTGGCCACTCGACGTACGCCACGGGAGATTGCTGCAGGGGATCGGGGCCGGTGCCGCGCGGACTGCCAGCTTCGATCCAGTGCACCAGCGTTGCTGCCTGGGCATCGCTCAGGCTGCGGTCGCCGACGAAGGTGCCTACATGCGGATCGGCGTGCCACGGCGGCATGCGTTTGGTGCGCAGCACCTCGCGGATCATGGGCGCGAAGCCGCGCACCATGTCGTAGCTCGACATGGCCCAAGGCGCGATGCCACCATCGGTGTGGCACACCGCGCACTTCTCCTTGAGCAGTGGTGCGATGGTGTCGCTGTAGCTGATCTCGTCGTGCGCCTTGTTGGCGTTGGCAAAGTTGATCAGGCAGCCTTTGCCCGGCCGTTGGGCGACCGCGACCGGGCTGCCCTGCAGCACGGCGCTAATGGCGTCAGCGGCGTAGTGGGCGCCAGCCTCCTGCTTCTGCCGTTCGTAGTCGAGCCGGTCGTTGATCGGCCCGCGGTAGGCGATCTCCCAGGTGTTGGTGTCGATGATCAGCATTTCCGCCGTGCGCCGCAGGCCGAGTGATTCGCCGATGAGCTGCGTGGTGTCGTCCAGAATGGGCAGGTCGATGTTCCACTCTGCCGCTTCCCGGGCGATGCTCTCCCGGTTGTCCTGCAGGTTGCTGTTGAGCATGAGAAATCGAACGCTCGCATCTGCGAACTGCTCGCGCAGCGCCTTGAGGTCGATGTAGGCGTTACGGGCGATTGGGCAGCCGTTGCCCTGGATGAACAGGGCCAGCGCTTTGACGTCGCTCTGATAGTACAGCTCGTGCGCCTTGCCGTGCTGATCGAGCAGCACGAAGTTGTCTACGGGTGCAGCGTAGGTGGTGGTGGCGAGGAGCGAAAGAAGGGCGCAAGCGGGCAGAAGTCGTCGCATGATGTCTGGCTCCGTTTCGATTGGTAACGCCTGATCATAGCGAAAAGTAGCAATCGGCGTCAGGGGCGCGGAGTCCGCCGCCGACGAACGCTGCAGGCTCAGCCGCGCAGCAGGTCGCCGACGAAGTGGCGAATGGCTGCCAGGTCTTCGCTTGCGGGAACCAGTACCTGCGCACCGTCGATGGTGCGTGGCGTCAGAAGCCCGGTGACGTCTCCCAGGCCGATGGATTCGATCCGCTGCACTGCCCGGGCTCTGTGGTACATCGCCCAGGTGTCGTATAACGACAGACTGCTGCGTAAATGTGTGCCGGCTGCTTCGAAGACCGTGCTGATAGCCGACGGGTTGGCCAGAATGTCTACGCTCAGCAGACGATCGCGGGCGCCCATCAGTATGGCCCGTTGGCGGGCGGCGCGATCGAAATCACCGCGGGCGCTGGTTTTTCGAGAGCGCGCGAGGTAGAGCGCATCCCGACCATCGAGCTGATGCTCGCCAGCAGCGTAGTCGATGACGCCGTACTCCTTTTCGAAGTGCGTGTCGTATATCGGCTGCTGCAGGCGCACGGAGATGCCGCCGACGGCATCGATCGTGCTGACGAACCCCTGAAAGTCCACGCGCACGTAGTGATGAATGGGTATTCCCAGAGTCTCCTCAAGTGTCGTACGCATGAGGCCGATCCCATCGTGGTAGCGGGATTCACCGATGGCGTGGGCTGCATTGATGCGCCCGGTACGAATGCCATGAATGTCGATGTAGAGGTCGCGCGGGATGCTGAGCAGTACGGCTTCGTCGCCTTGAATGCTGGCGACCATGATGCTGTCTGCTAGATTTCCGCCGGCGTGGCCTTCTCCGCCGATCCCCAGCAACAGAATGTTCGTTCGCTCGTTTCCACCGGATGTCGGGTCATACGAAAGCAGGAAAGTGGCGATGCCCATGAAGGCGGCGATCGCGACACCAAGCCAGGCGACGGCGCCCAGGCTGCGTGGCTTGGTCTCGGGGTATATGGCTTCTGACATGGGGTTGCCTCGATCACTTCATGAGAACTGGATCACGCGGTGATTGTGACAGCGTCGTCGAGGCTGCTTGTAAGAGGAATGTTCTACCCTGTGAGGTGTCTGTTAGTTCGCGTCCTGGGTGTCTTGACGCAGGCTTCTGAGCAGTCCCCATGTCATCAGCATGACCACCAGCAGCAGCGGTAAGCTGACGGCCACCACGGCCGACTGAAGGGGTCGCAGACCGCCGATGTAGATCAGCGTGATCGGCACCATGCCGAGGGTCGCGGCCCAGAACAGTCGGTTCCAGCGTGCCGGATGAGAGACACTGGTAAGTTCGCGTGTGGTAGACGACGCCAGCGTATAAGAGGCGGAGTCGTAGCTGGTAGCTGCGAATATGACGCATATCGCGCAGAACAACGGCACCATTAGCTTGGCCAGCGGCAATGATGCGATCACCGCAACCACGGCCTCAGCGGCGCGATTGTCCGCCAGCATGTCGAGCAGCGGTACCTGTGCCGTGGCGTTGAGGTGTACCGCATAGGTACCCAGAACGACGAAGAAGACGGTGCAGCCGAGGGTGCCGTAACCGAGCGAGCCGAGCACTACCTGGGAGATGGTGCGCCCGGCGGAGATCTTGGTGATGAAGATGCCCATGAAGGGACCAAGCGCCAACCACCAGGCCCAGTAGAACACCGTCCACGACTCCACGAACCGGGCGCTGCCCGCTGGGTCGGTCCAGGTGCTCATGCGCAGAAAGTTCTGCAACATGAAGCCGAACGTGGTGGTGCCGGTCTCGAGGATGTAGATCGTCGGGCCGCTGATGAGCACGAACGCGAGCAGAGCAAATGCCATCCACACCGCAGCGTTGCTGAGCCGCTTGATGCCTTTCTCGAGGCCCACCCACACGCTCACGCTGAATACGGCGGTGATGCCGGTGATGACGAATACTTTCAGTACAAATGTCTCCTGCCAGCCGAACATCTCGCCCAGGCACGATGCGATCAGCGGTACGGCGAGGCCGATTCCGGTGCTGGTCGCACCGATGAGCCCCACCATGTAGAGAAGGTCAATGACGCGGCCAAGTAGCCCGTCGGCATGGCGCCCGATGACCGGCCGGCAGGCGGCGCTGAGGCGAAGGACGGGGTCCTTGCGCACATGGTAGGCATAGGCGCTGGCGATACCCGGCAGGCAGTACAACGCCCAGCCGGAAAATCCCCA
Organism: Gammaproteobacteria bacterium; assembly: GCA_030432795.1. Lineage (GTDB taxonomy): Bacteria > Pseudomonadota > Gammaproteobacteria > Pseudomonadales > Azotimanducaceae > SYFY01. The sequence goes on along the minus strand of JAUILW010000008.1, from coordinate 15,453 downwards.
GTGGAAAATCGGGTAGCTGGTTGCCCAGCGCAGCGCTTCGCGGGATTCCGGCTGCACGCCGAACGGCGGAGCGGCAAAGTAGTAGCCCCACTCGATCGTGCCCCAGTACAGCACACTGGTGCCGATGCCGCCGCAGAACAGCATGGCTGCCCAGCTGAAGTCGGAGAATTCCGCAGGCGCGTCTCCCAGGCGGATGCTGCCGTAGCGGGAGAACGCCAGATACAGGAGAAACACCAGCGCGAAGGCCGCGAACAGGATGTAGACCACGCCCAGTTGCTGGGTCACGAATTCGAACGCGATGTTGAGCGCTTGCGCACCAGCGTTCGGGTACACAGCCAAGGGAATGCACACGAGGTAGACGATGAGTGCAGACGCGCAGAATATGAACCAGTCGATTTCTCGCCGACTGCCGGTCTCAATGGGTTGCATGGCTTCAGGTTACAGTACGCGCCTGCAAATATCGAAGTGGCCATGGGCGAGATGATCGAGACCTACGACTACATCATCGTTGGCGCCGGTTCTGCCGGCTGTGTGCTGGCGGAGCGTTTGAGTGCCGACCGCTCGTGCGATGTTCTGTTGCTGGAGGCGGGTGGCGGCAACGACAGCGTGTTCATCGACATGCCGGCAGCGCTGTCCATCCCCATGAATCGGCGCCGCTACAACTGGGGCTACGTCTCCGAGCCGGAGCCCGGTATGGATGGGCGCGTGTTGCACTGTCCGCGCGGGCGCGGTCTCGGTGGCTCCAGCGCCATCAATGGCATGGTCTACGTGCGTGGGCATGCCCGCGACTTCGATCGCTGGCATGACATGGGTGCAACGGGTTGGCGCTGGCAGGACGTCGAGCCCTGGTTCGAACGCGCCGAGTCGCGTCTGATGCCAATGCACGGCGCGGGGAGCAACCCGTTGTATGGCGCTTTTCTCCAGGCGGGGCGGCAGGTGGGGTTCGATGTCCTGGAAGACCTCAACGCGCCGCCCCAGGAGGGCGTGGGGCCGCTGGCCATGACCGTGCACGGCGGCAAACGGTGGAGCGCAAGGCGGGCCTATCTCGATCGGGCACTGCAGCGCCACAACCTTAGTGTGCGTCGCGGAGTGCTGGCTGAATCCCTATGCTTCGATGGTGTGCGAGCGGTGGGTGTGGCGCTGAAGAATGGACGCGTGGTGAGGGCGCGTCGGGAAGTGCTGGTGTGCGCCGGCGCCATCGGCAGTCCGGGGCTGCTGGAACGATCGGGGGTGGGCGATGCTGAGCGACTGGCCAGCCTTGGCATTCCGCCCGTACATCACCTGCCCGGGGTTGGGGAAAACCTCATGGACCATCTGGAGGTCTACGTGCAGCAGAGTTGCACCCGCCCGGTGTCGTTGCACGGTTGGCTCAATCTGCTCGGCAAAGCCTGGATCGGCGCGCGCTGGCTTCTACGCCGTGACGGGCTGGGCGCTACCAATCATTTCGAAACCGGCGGCTTTGTTCGCAGTGGGCACGAAGCGCCCTGGCCCGACGTGCAGTTCCACTTCCTGCCCGCGGCCATGCACTACGACGGCTCGCGGGTGGCGGCGGAACACGGGTTTCAGATCCACACCGGGCCCATGCTGCCGGAGAGCCGCGGTAGCGTACACATTACCTCCCGCGAGGCGGCGGTGGCGCCACGCATCTGCTTCAACTACCTCGCCGACGCGCGCGATCGCGAAGTGTTTCGCGCCGCGGTGCGCATCGCCCGGCAGCTCTTTGCGCAGCCGGCGTTCGATGCTTATCGGGGTGCGGAGCTGGCTCCTGGCGCAGCTGTGGAAACCGATGGAGAGCTCGACGCATGGATACGCGCCAATGCGGAGAGTGCCTACCACCCTTGCGGCACCTGTCGAATGGGTAGCGACGAGGGAGCGGTGGTGGACGCCGAAGGCCGCGTGCGCGGCATGCAGGCGCTGCGCGTGGTGGACGCCTCCATATTCCCGTTCATTACCAACGGCAATCTGAACGGGCCGACCATCATGGCGGCGGAGAAGATCGCCGCGCACGTCGTGGGCCGTTGAGGCGCTGCACAAAGCGGAAGATGCCCAGCCACTGCTCGAAGCTTAGCGCGCCGGGAGGGTCTTCTATGTGGAAGCGATAGTCGGCCGCGAGCTTTGTGATCTGCCGTTTGCTCAGCGTCCGAGCCAGACCTCGTCGCAGTGAGGCGTTGTCGAAAGTGCCGGCGACAAGGCGACGCCAGTCATCTGTGGCGTCGGCGTCGATCAGCGGACGAACGCGGTTCTGCAGATGCAGGTAGACAGACTCCACTGCCGGTGGCGGGATGAATTCCGTGCGCCGCAGATGGTCTATGATTTCCAGATGCCAGGCGGGTTTCAGCTCCAACGATCGAACGGACTCACGGCCGAACGGTGATCCGCACAGCCGCTGGGCGAACTCCCGTTGCACTACGAGCCAGGCATCCGAGGGTGGCTCTGGGGAGGCGATGAGCTTGTCTATGATCGCTGCCGAGTGAGCGTACGGGATGTTGCCAATTACCTGGTAGCGTTGCTGTGGTAGCTGCACCCGCAGGAAGTCGCCCTCGAACACTTCCACCCGGTCGAAGTGACGCTTGCGCAGCACATCTGCCAGGTAGGGATCGATCTCGACCGCGACGACGCGTGATGCGCGTGCAGCGAGCAGGCCAGTGAGCGCGCCACGGCCAGCGCCGATCTCGATGACCGTTTCATCCTGAGATATCTCCGTGAGCCCAATTAACCGGGTAGCGCTATCCGGCTTTAGAAAGTGCTGGGAGAGGTCAGGTCGTCGCCGCTCTTGCTTTGGTCTGCGCCGTTGGTGCGGCCGGCGTAAGCGACCGGCCACGACGAATTGTCACTGCATAGTTCATGCGCGCAGCATATCAGAAGACGCCGATCACGCGCTCAAGCGTCCACATACCGGCGACGCAGCCCATCGCCCAGGCGTAGGCACTGACGGGCACACGGCTGCGGGTGAGCGCGCCGAGCAGTGCCATCACCACCAGTACGGCGATGATGACGACGATCTGGCCGAGCTCGATGCCGACATTGAACAGCAGCAGAGACAGCGCGAGCTGATCTTTCGGCAGGCCAATCTCGGTGAGCACGCCGGCGAAACCGAGGCCGTGCAGCAGGCCGAACAGCAGGGCCATGATCCATGGACGTGCGCGGGTCAGCGCCGAGCGGCGTTCCTCCGGCACCACGAGCTCACGGGCGAGAAACAGAATCGACAGAGCGATGATCGCCTCTACCGGAGCCTGCGGTACGCTCACCAGTTCGAGCACGGAGAGCGCCAGCGTGACGCTGTGCGCCACCGTGAAGGCCGTGATGGTCTTCAGGAGATCCATGCGGCCGGGGATGAACAACACCAGGCCGATGACGAACAGCACGTGGTCGATGCCGAACAGCAGGTGCTCAACGCCGAGCCACAGGTACTCAAACGCCGGGGGGGCTGCGTTGGCGAGATCGATCTCCGGAGATTCCGGGCGCAGCAGGTAGCTGTCGCTGGTGCCGTCCGCGTGGCGTACCTGCACCATCACGTCGGTGAGTGTTCTTGTCAGGCCATTGATGCGAACCTGCGCCTGGCTGAGATCGCAGGCGGTTGACCAGCGCTCGAGCAGGGCATCGCCGGTGAACTCCGGCGCCTGGGTTGCGGAAAGCTCGCAAGCTTCCGGGAACACCGGATCGATGGGTAAACGCCGGTCCTGCAGCACCGGCTGTTTCCAGAGGATGTGCCAGGTGCCGTCGTCCTGCGCTTCGAGCTGCAGGTAGGCTGGCCGCACCTCGTGCGCAGTGGCGGCGCCTGCCATCAAGGCAAGCAGTATGATGCGGAGCAGTGTCGTCATGGCCGCTCGATGTTGTACTGCTCGAGGAGCGCCTCATAGAAGCGCTCGTTGGCGGCTTTACGTTTGCTCATCTGCAGGTCGGACGTCACCCGCTCGCGCACGTCCTCCAACGGCATGACCGCCTCCGGCAACCGCCCTTCGAGCTTCACCAGGTGCCAGCCGTATGCGGAACGTATGGGTCCGAGCCAGCCGTCTCCTTCCAGGGCGAAGAGATCCTCGGCAAATTGCCGGCCGAACAGGTCGCCCACCTCGCGCTCGGAGCGCTCAGCGTAGGCGCGCTGCAGCATGAATGGGTCACCGGGGATGGATTCATCGGCTAAAGCGGCATTGGCATCCGCTTCGGCGTCCTCCCGCCGGTCGACGCTGAAGTAACGGTGGCGGAAAGAGACGCGCTCTGGGCGGGTATAGGTCGCCAGGTTGCTCGCGTAATAGTCCTGCACCGCTGCTGGCTCCGGTTGCGCTGCGGTAGCCACATCCTCCGTGAGAAAGGTCAGCTTCTGCACCAGCCGGCGGCGCACGATGGTGTCGTTGGCATCCAGACCCATGCGCATGGCCTCGCGGTAGTACACCTCCTCGCGAATGTGCGCATCGATGAGGCCGGCGAGCTCGTCTTCGGTGGGCTCGCGGCGCATCTGCATGGCCCACTGGTCTTTCAGACGCGTGATGTCGTTTTCTGAGATGACGATGTCGCGGTCGGCGTCTTCGCCGGGCAGCAGCTCGGCGGCGATCAGCAGAACAGCACCGGCCAGTAGAAACACCCACAGCGGGTCTTTGAGCCAGCGCACCGTCAGTTCATCTCGAAGCCGCCAGCCACCGTGAGGGCGATGCCCGTCACGTTGGCGGCGCTGGCCAGATACACCACCGCATCGCCCATGTCTTCGACGGTCTGTGGGCGACCCAGGGGGATGGTGCGCGCCATCAGCGCTTCGAACTCTTCACCCTTCTGCGCCTGATCGGTGGCGTTGGTTGGCAGCAGGTGCTCCAGCCACATGGCCGTGCCCACCATGCCGGGGCAGATGGCGTTCACGCGGATGCCGTGCGGGGCGAGTTCGGCGGACAGCGCCTGGGTGATGCCGATGGCGGCGAACTTGGAACCGCAGTAGGCCGTCATGTTGGGAAAGCCCTTCTTGCCGGCGATGGAGGCGGTGTTGACCACACAGCCGGCGGAGGATGCCTTGAGCGCGTCGAGGGCCGCGCGGGTCATGAGGAAGATGCCTTTGCTGTTCACGGCGAAAATGCGGTCCCACTCCGCCTCGTCGAACTGCTCGATGGGGCCGGAACCGACGATGCCGGCGTTGTTCACGAGTATGTCCAGGCCGCCGAAGCGCTCGACCGTTGCCTCAACGGCGGCGCTGCAACTGGCCGCGTCCGTGACATCCACGTGCACCGCATCGACCTCTCCGAGCGCTTGCAGCGCCGTGCGGGTCTGGGCGAGCTCCGAGTCGCTGGATAGCGCATAGGCCCAACCATCACGCGCACCGCCGATATCCGCGAGCATCACTTTCACGCCGTTGCGCAACAGTGCCTGTGCAATGCCACGGCCGATGCCGCGAGCGCCGCCAGTAATCAGCGCCGTGCGTCCTTCAAGCTGCATGCAGCCCACCTCCCGTCAATCGAAGGCGCCATGATACGGGCGTTAGGGCAAAGTGCCAGAGCAAACGGCCGGGGTTGGCCGTTTGCCCCGGTTGCTGGTTTCAGGCGGCGAACTTGTGCAGATGGTAGTCGGCGTTACCGAATTGTGCGTCGATGACCAGCAGACGTTTGAAGAAGTGGCCGATACGCAGCTCCTCCGTCATGCCCATGCCACCGTGCAGCTGCACGGCACTCTCGCCCACGAAGATGCTCTGCTTGCCGACCAGGTGCTTGAGCGCATGCACGGTGCGGGCCGCTGCGATGCCGCTTCCCGCTACTTCCATGGTCGCCCGGAAGAGCAGGGACTTGCACTGCTCGTACTCCATGAACATATCGACCATGCGGTGCTGAAGTACCTGAAAGTCGGACAGCGGGTGGTCGAACTGCACCCGTTCCTGGGTGTATTCGATGGTGTCCTTGTAGAGCACTTCCATCGCCCCCACGGCCTCTGCGCACAGCGCCAGGATGCCGTCCAGCGACACTTCCTGAAGGATGGCGTGGCCTTCGTCCACGGCGCCGAGCACGTTGTCTTTGCTTACGCGTGTGCCGTCGAAGGTGATCTCTGAAGCGCGCAGGCCGTCCACCGTTGGAAAGTTGCGCATGCTCACGCCTTCGGCATCGGCAGGCACCAGCAGCAGGGTGATGCCGTTAGTGTCCATCTGGCCGCCGCTGGTACGCGCAGAGACGACGATATGCGAGGCGGTCTCGGCATTGGGCACCATGCACTTCACGCCGTTGAGCACGAAGTCATCGCCCTCGGCCTTGGCGGTGGTTACCACGTCGTTGAGATCGAAGTGCGATTGCGCTTCGGCGTAGGCGAGCGTGAGCTGCAGGCTGCCGTCCTGCACGCCCGGCAGGATCGCGGACTTCAGCGCCTCGCTGCCGCCGCGCTTGAGGGCACCGCCACCGAGCACCACGGACGGCACAAACGGTTCCAGCACCATGCCTTTGCCGAACTGCTCCATGATGAGCATGGTGTCGACCTGATCGCCGCCGAAGCCGCCGTCTGCCTCGCTGAACGGCATGCCGAGCCAGCCGAGCTCGGCCATGGTCTGCCAGTGGGCGCGGGAGAAGCCACCCTTTTCCTTGATGTACTCCTGCCGTTGTTCCAGGCCGTAGTTCTCGTTGACAAAGCGGGTAACGCTGTCGACGATGAGTTGCTGTTCTTCTGTCAGATCGAAATTCATTTGCCAGACCTCTTGATGCCCAGAACGTTCTTGGCGATGACATCGCGTTGTACTTCGCTGGCGCCGCCGTAGATGGTGTAGGCGCGGCTTGCCAGGTACGAGGCCATGCCCTCACGGGCGAACGACGGACCTGCCGTCTTGCCGCCCCACGCAGCGGCGAACAGGCCGCCGGCTTCGGTGGTGAGCTTGGCGGTGCGCTGCTGGATGTCGGTGCCCTTGAGTTTGAGGATCGACGACTCCGGCCCGGGAGCCGTGCCTGCGGATGCGGCGGCGAGGCTGCGCAGCTCGGTGAACTCGGTGGCCATCAGGTCGATTTCCAGCGCCGCAATCTTTGTGCGGAAACCGGGGTCGTCCATGAGCGAGCCATTGCCGCGCTTTACCGAACGCGCTTTGTCTTTGAGCTTTTCCAGCGCCACGATGGAGTTGGAGATACCGGCGATGCCGGTGCGCTCGTGCTGCAGGAGGCCCTTGGCCACGGCCCATCCCTTGTTCTCTTCGCCCACGCGGTCTTCCACGGGCACCTTGACGTCGGTGATGTGCACCATGTTCACCGAGTGCGCGCCGCCGAGGGTGATGATCGGTTTTACCTCGACGCCTTCCTGATTCATCGGGAACAGCAGAAAAGTGATGCCCTCCTGCTTGCGGCCCGAGTCGTCGGTGCGGGTCAGGCAGAACATCCAGTCGGCGATGTGCGCTGCCGTAGTCCAGATCTTCGTGCCGTTGACGATGTAGTGTTTGCCGTCGCTCGTGAGCTCGGCCTTGGTTTTCAGGTTGGCGAGATCGGACCCTGCGCCCGGCTCGGAGTAGCCTTGGCACCAGTTCACCTTGCGTGAACGGATATCGGGCAGAAAGCGCTCCTGCTGATCCTTGCTGCCGTACTGCATGAGCATAGGCGCCAACATGACCGTGCCGAACGGCATGTCCCATGGTGTGGCGCGGGTGGCGGTTTCCTTCTGCCAGATATAGTGCTGGGTCGGGCTCCAGCCGGGCCCGCCGAACGCCGTCGGCCATTTCGGCACGTCCCAGCCGCCTTTCTCCCGGGCGGCTGCGAACCAGCCCATGCGCCAGGCGTTGTAGTCCTCACCGGGTTTGTAGGCGTTGCCGTCGAGGAATTCCTGCACCTCTGCCTGGAAGGCGAGGTCTTCGGCGCCGAGATCGATGTCCATGGCATCTGCTCCATCGCAGTTTTCGAGGCCCGGGAGCATAGCCGTCAGTGGAATTATTTTCTAGAACGTAATTCTAATGAGTTTGTGAAATCATAGGCCCATGCCTTCGATCAGCGAACGTCCCGCCACCACATCGCGCAAGCGCTCCATACTCGACGCCGCACTTGCCTGCTTCAGCGAGCGGGGCGTGGAAGGCACCACCATTCAGGACATTCAGGCCGCTGCGGGCTGCAGCGTGGGCAGCATCTACCATCACTTCGGCAGCAAGGAAGGGGTGGCGGAGGCGTTGTGGCTCGATGCCATCTCCCGCTTCAATGCGGCGATGATCAAGAAGCTCGAAAGCGCCGCCAGCGGCGAGGAGGCGGTGCGCGGCGTGGTCACCACCTATTGTGCGTGGACGGCCCGTCACGCCCGCCTGGCGCGCTTTCTGCACTCGCGCGACATCGAATTCAGCGAGGCTGCGAAAGCGCGGCAGAGGGCGTTGCACCAGGCGTATATAGGACGTGTGTTTGAGCTCTTTGCGCCGTTCGCGCGCGCCGGAGAGGTGGCAGAACTGCCGTTGCACGCCTACGTGCCGCTCATCAGCGGGCCCATCGAGGCTTACGTGCGGCGATGGCTGGGCGGTGATGCGCCGAGCCCCACACGCGTGCAGGAGCTGTTTGCCGACGCCGCCTGGAATGCGGTAAAAGGCCCGGCAGTGCAGCATTGAGCGGCACGACGACGACACCATGCGCGAGGAGGGCAGTGTGCCATTCGAAACCCTGATCCTGGAGGTGACCGACGGGGTCGCCACCATCACCATGAACCGCCCGGATTCCGGTAACTCGCTATCGCCGCTCGGTGCGCGGGAGTTCTGCGATGCAGCGACCATGCTCGACTCCGATCCGCAGGTGCGGGCCATTGTGCTCACCGGTGCTGGTCGCATGTTCTGCGCCGGTGGCGATCTCAGCGCCATGGCGGATGCAGGCGACGACTCCCGCCGGGTGCTCATGCAGATGGCGGGTGATCTGCACATGGGCCTGTCGCGCCTGAGTCGCGCCAACGCGCCGGTGATTGCGGCGGTGAACGGCACCGCCGCCGGTGCCGGCATGAGCCTGGTGATGGCCTGCGACCTGGCGATCGCCGGCGAGAGCGTGGCCTTCACTATGGCGTATACGGCAGCAGGCCTCTCCCCGGACGGCAGCTCCACCTACTTCATGCCGCGCAAGATCGGCGATCGGCGCACGCGCGAGCTCATGCTCACCAACCGCGTGCTGAAAGCCCCGGAAGCGCTGGAGTGGGGCATCGTCAACGAAGTGGTGGAAGACGGTCAGGCCCTGGCGCGTGCCACGGCGCTCGCAAAGCAGTTGGCGGCCGGGCCGACGCTGGCCTACGGCGCGGTCAAGCAACTGCTCAACGGCACGTTCGATCAGACCCTCGAGTCGCAGATGGAGCTCGAGTCGCGGGCCATTGCCGACCTGTCTCGCAGCGACGACGGCCGGGAGGGCATCCGGGCGTTTCTGGCCAAGCGCAAGCCGGTGTTCCAGGGGCGCTAGCGTGACAGGCTTCAAAAGTAGTAGCGCAGGACGAACAGAAGCGGCAGGACCTGGGCGATAGCGATCGAGCGCGTCCACCAGGTGCTGAGTGGCAAGGCAGTTGCCGCCGCATAAGCGTAGAGCGCCAGAACGGTTGGCCAAGGTAGCAAGATCAGCGGATACAACAGCGTTGCAAGCGCGATGAGTGCAAGGAGGACGCGCCGCGGAGCCGAAGCCAACCACCACGGCGACCGATCGCCCGCATCTTGTCGAGGGATTGCCAAGTAGGCCAGTATCGGTGCGATGATCGCGAGATGTGCTGCGATGGCGTTGATGCCCGCGAGATAAAACAACCCGAACGTCTGTGCCGCGACGAGCAGCAGTGGCAGCTGACCGAGCGCGATCAGTTGCCAGGGGAGGTTCGCGTAGCTGCTGGTGTGTCCCCCCTGGATCGAAAGCGCAGGTATGTCTTTGGGCATGACGGTCGTGGGCGTGTCGGTCGGATCGCTACCAGGTGACTCTTCCAGCGGCGCGGCCTGCAGCGCAGCAGCAAACGCACCGGCGTCCACGTAGCGCTGTCCGGGATCTTTGGCGCAGGCCCGTAGCATGACGTTCTCCAGCGCTTCCGGAATAGCCGGATTGGATGCGCGCGGCAACGGTAGTGGGTCGTTAATCGCTTTTATCATGGCCGCGGCCGGCGTGTTGGCGCGAAACGGCTGCTCGCCCACGAGCAGTTCGTAGAGCATCACGCCGAGCGCGTACACATCCGCGGCCGCTGTGATTTGCCGCTCCCCGAGCAATTGTTCGGGCGCCATGTACTGCGGCGTGCCGATGCTCATGCCGGTCTGTGTCAGGCGCGTATCGGCATCCAGCAGACGGGCAATACCGAAATCCATGAGGATTGCCTGCCCCTTGGTGTTGACCATGACGTTTTCCGGCTTCAGGTCCCGATGCAGCACGCCCTGGCCGTGGGCTTCCTGAAGGCCCCGGGCTACCTGCAGCATGAGATCGACCGCCTTTGCCAGGTCTACCTGGCCGCCCTGGTGCAATGTGTGCAAATCCTGCCCGTCGACGAACTCCATCATCATGTAGAAAAGGCCGTCTTCCTCGCCGAAATCGTGAACCTGCACGATGTTGGGGTGCCGCAGGCCGGCCACGAGCTGCGCTTCCGCCGTGAAGCGCGCGCGGAAATCTTCGGAGCTGGAGAATTCCGGACGGATGACTTTCATTGCCCGGTGCGCGTTCAAGCGCGGATGCAGCGCCTTGTATACCTCCGCCATTCCGCCGCTGCCGAGCCTCTCCTTGACGATGTGCTGGCCGATGGTTCTGCCGGACAGGGATTGCACGCTGCGTTCCTCGACGGGTAGGTCCTGTACGGATGATGTCAAGATCCGGCGGGTTGATCCAGGTCGCGACCCCCGCTTTGCGTCATTGCTACGCCTGCGACGATGATTGCCAGGCCGACGATGGTCGTGGCGCGTACAGATTCCCCGAGCACCGAGCCGATGAGCAGTAGGGAAAGAAACGGCGACAGGAAGATCAATTGGGAGATGCGCGCCACGTTGCGAGTGCGTTTGAGCGCCTGTTGCCAGAGAAGAAAGGTCACGCCCATCTCCACCAGGCCCACCCATAGCGCGTAGGGCCAGCCGCTCGCCAAGGCGTCTGGCCAACCGTCTGCGAGCCACATCCACAACGTCAGCGGTGGCAGGGCGAAACTGAAGCTCCAGGCCATCAGGCCAACCGGCGGCGCTTCGGTGCGCGTGTTGAGCAGCCAGTACACGGCCCATAGCACAGTGCTTGCCAGCGCCAGGCCGATACCCGCTGCGTTGATGCCGGCCGTGTCGCCGTCGCGATAGAGCAGAACCACCACCCCCAGATAGGCGATGACGATGCCGGCAAGGGCGCGGCTGCTGAGCCGCTGTTTGAGGATCGGCACGGCCAGCAGGGCCAGCACGATCGCCCAGGTGTAGTTCAGCGGTTGGGCGATCTGCGCGGGTAGTCGGTCGTAGGCTTCGAACAGTATCAGGTAGTAGGTGAGCGGGTTGATGGCGCCCAGCAACGCCGCCCAGGCGAGATCGCGGCGCAGCAGGCGCCAGGCGCCGGTGCCGAGCGCCGCCGCCCAGAAAACCGCGACCGAGACCAGGCTAGCGAGCCAGAGCAACTGTGCGGGGGAGAAGTGTTGGAGGCTCAGCTTGAACGCGGTGGCCACGGTGGACCAGAGCAGCACCGCGCTCAAGCCCAGCAGCGTGCTCAACCGTTCCTGCGACATGCGCGCCATTTGTACGCTGTACCTGCATCTGGCAACCTCGGCGCATGGTACGTGATGACGCGTTGAAGACCAGGGTGATGGCCAACCTGGCACGATTCGAGGTGCGTGGTGTGCAGGTAGATGCGCACCATCATGCGGCTGTGGCCGTGGCGCTGGTGGACGAAGGCAGCGGCGCCGGCGTTGAGGGGATCAACACGCCGTCAATGTGGTCCGGCAATGCGGCGCTACTGCTCACCCGTCGTTCCCAGCAGCTGACCAATCACCCCGGCCAGTGGGCGCTGCCAGGGGGGCGCCTGGATGAAGGTGAAACGCCGGAGGAGACGGCCCTGCGGGAGATGGCGGAAGAGGTTGGGCTCACGGTTGCGGCCGAGCGGGTGCTTGGACGCCTGGATGACTTCGTCACCCGGTCCGGCTTCGTCATCACTCCGGTAGTGGTGTGGGCAGGTCGCGCTGAGCGTACCTCGGCTAATCCGGGGGAGGTGGCATCGGTGCATCGCATTCCGGTAACCGAGTTTCTGCGGGAGGATGCACCAATCTACGACGCCGGTGAAACGGCGGAGCGGCCTATCCTGCGCATGCCTATCGGCCGCGACAGCATCGCCGCGCCCACCGCGGCGGTGCTGTATCAGTTTCGTGAGGTGTGTCTGCGGGGGGTGGCCACCCGGGTGGCGCATTTTGATCAACCACGCTTCGCCTGGCGGTAGCTCCAGGCGAGCGGCAGCGCAAAGTCAGTGCTCGTCGATGACGCCCACCTGCGCTACCGTGTGATCCACTTCCACCGCATCCGCTTCCTGGCTCGCCTCGTCCACCGGCGCCTCGAGGCCCACGTGGTAGACGGCGAAGCCGGGCATGACGAACTGGTTCAACGCCATGCCGATGATGCGGCCATCGTGCGGTGAGTGCACATCAGACTGCTCATTGGTGATCGGGTCGGTAACGGTGCCGAGCAGGTCGCCTGCGCGCACCTTGCGGCCGAGCTTCACGCGGCTCGACAGTATGCCGCCGACGTCGGAGCGCAGCCACGTGGCGGTGTAGTACACCGGCTCCGGGTTGCCCCAGAGGCTGCGGCGGTTGTACATGCCCATGGTGTCGAGGAGCGTAAAGATGCCTTTCACCGCGTGGTCCACGTGATCGTCGTCCACGCGCAGGGGCTCCCCGGCCTCCAGGGTCACCGCAGGGATGCCGGCGGCTACGGCGGCGTGCCGGAGCGTGCCTTCGGCGCCCTCGCTGTGCAGGATGACGGTTGAGCCGAAGCCCTTGGTCAGGGTGACTACGGAATCGTCGTTCAGGTCCGCGCGCAGCTGCGGTAGGTTGGTGCGGTGAAACGATCCGGTGTGCAGGTCCACCAGGCCATCGCAGTGCATGATCACCTCGCGGAAAAAGCTGAACGCCATGCGCGCGGCGGAGCTGCCCTGCTGATTGCCGGGAAAGAAGCGGTTGAGATCCCGCCGGTCCGGCAGGTAGCGTGAGTGGCGCTGAAATCCCTGCAGATTGACGATGGGCACGCCGATGACGGTACCGGTCAGTTTCTTCGGCTCGAGCTGGTGCATCACCTGTCGTACGGTCTCGATGCCGTTGAGTTCATCGCCGTGCACGGCGGCGGTGAGGCACAGGGTTTTCCCGGGCTGCTCGCCGGTGGCCACCAGCACAGGCGTGGGTATGGCGCTTCCATAGAACGTTTCACCGGCGTACCAGGTGCGTTGTTCGAGAGTGCCGGCAACGAACGGCGCGCCGAGAAACTCGCCCGGCGTGAACACGGCCGGCGCTGCGGTTTCCCTGGGTGGTGCTGAGGATTCGGCGGGCTCCTCCTCTTCTTTCATTCTCGCAGGCCTGATCACGGCGGCTGCGGGGCGTGTGACCGTGAACTCGACCGTGGGCAGGGTTCTCGGCACGGACTGAGGCGGTGAGTTGAACGTTCTCAGGGTAAGCTGCGGCGAGATGGTGGGCGGGGGCGGCAACACGGCCGCCGGCTCACAGGCGCAAAGCAGCGTCGCGCTGAAAACTGCCAGGGCTATTGTTCGGTAACCGTGCAACGTACTTCGCCGGGGTGCTCGAGGCCTGCGGATTGTAGTTCTTGCCCGAAAATTTCGGGGTTTTGCAGAGTATGGGCGCGCACTAGGTCACTTGCAATATGAGCATTGCCGCGCAACTTCATAATATCTAAAGATTTTTGGATTCGTTGACCGTTACGAGGCAATTCCACACAATGCCCGCTCGATTTACCGGTGCAAGCATCTGCACACCAACCGAGAGAGGAGTACTGCGCAATGGCAATTCAGGAAGGCGACAATCTGCCCGAAGCGACGCTGCATATGATGAAAGATGGCAAGCCCGCCGCGGTCACCACTGGCGAGCTGTTCGGTGGCAAGAAGGTCGTGGTTTTTGCCGTGCCTGGGGCATTCACCCCGACGTGTTCTCAAGCGCACCTGCCGGGATTTGTCGTGCACGCCGACGCTATCAAGGCGAAAGGTGTGGACGCTATCGTCTGCCTGTCGGTAAACGATGCTTTCGTGATGGGCGCCTGGGGCGCTGACAAGAACGCCGAAGAGCTGCTCATGGTCGGCGACGGCAATGGAGATTTCACGCGTGCCATTGGTCTGGAGATGGACGGCTCGGGCTTCGGGCTTGGCACCCGCTCGCAGCGCTACGCGATGATCGTGGATGATGGCGTGGTGACCAAGCTTGCGGTGGAAGCGCCTGGTGCATTCGAAGTGAGCAAAGCAGAAGCGATTCTCGAAGCGCTCTAACGAACGCGGGGCGCTCAGGCGCTCTTCTGCTCAGCGTCGATCAGACGGATGAGACATTCCTGGGCCGCGGTGGCAACGAGGTTGCCATCGCGGTCGAAGAATTGACCCTTCACATATCCGCGCGAGCCGCCGGCGTGCGGTGAACTCTTGGCGAACAGCAACCACTCGTCCGCCCGTACGGGGCGGTGGTACCACAGTGCGTGATCGAGGCTCGCGCCATAGATCTGCTCGCGGATGCGGCGCCCCCCGTGCGGCAGCATGGACGTGCTCATGAAATCCAGATCAGACATGTAGGCCAGTAGCGCCTGGTGCAGACCGGGGGTGTCCGGCAACGGCTCCACCGCTTTCAGCCAGGTGTGCTTGAACGGTGGGTGCGGATCCTCATTGGCCATCAGCAGGTTTTCCACCTGGCGCGAATCGATGGCCTCGAAGCGAAACATGTAACGCTCCACCTCCGGGCGCTCGCGGGCGATCTCCCGGTACAGATCCAGGTCGCTGCGCAGGCACTCCGGCGGCAGCACATTCGGCATGGGGGCGGCATGCGCGAGGCTCGATTCCTGGCGGTGCCAACTGCTCGACAGGTTAAAGATGGCGCGGCCGTGCTGAATGGCGACCACTCTTCGGGTGGAGAACGAGCGGCCGTCACGGATGCGGTCCACCTCGTACAGAATCGGTGTTTTCCAGTCGCCGGCCCGGAGGAAGTAGGCGTGGATGGAGTGCAGGTTGTGCTCGGGCTGCACGGTGCGCGTCGCGGCGGCAATAGCCTGGGCCAGCACCTGACCGCCGAAGACGTGCTCGGTGGGGTGGTTCTGGCCGCGGTAGAGATTCTCCTCGATGCGCTCCACATCCAGGAGCTCGAGGATGTCTTTGAGTACCTGATTCATTCGCGCATTCTAGACAGCGGCATGGGCCACGGCTATGTTGGCGTCGATCACAACGCACGAGCAGCAGGCCATGCACATCGTCAGGGTGTACACCGGAGACGACGGTGAAAGCCATTTCCAGGACATCGACGTGCCGCTCGAGGACTTCGGAGCGTCCGGTCGCATGTCAGAATTGTGGCGTGGCAAAGGCGTGATCTTTCGCGAAGTTTCGGGCGACTACGCGCTCGACTACC
>JAUILW010000328.1 GCA_030432795.1 Gammaproteobacteria bacterium | reverse complement strand
CCTGCCCGCTGGTTGGGCCATCCGCCTCGCCGATCTCCGTCCATCCGCCAGCCCAGCTCAGGCTGCCGTCTGAGCCTTTCCAGGTGAGATTGAATAAGCCCTCGCTGAAATCGTCGGCGTAGGTTGCCGACGACCCGCACGCGGGTGGCGCCCCCTCGGCAGTACCGCCTCCTGACGGCGTCGGGCCCATGGTCCCCGGCGGCGCTTCGCCCACCAGCAACGCAATGTCCGCGCTACTGAGCGCTCGATTGAAGATCATGATGTCGTCGATCGGGCCGTTGGCCTTGGTAAACCCCCCGGCACCATTGCCGATGGTGAGCTGGCCGGGTGTGGCAACGAGCGGTGCCGCAACCGGCATGGATTCCACCACAACGCCGTTGACATAGAGCGTCGCCATCTGCGCCTCGTGATCGTACACCCCCGCCAGGTGGTACCACTCGCCGAGAGTAACCGTCTCGTCGTCGACGAGAGCCACGTCCGCACCATTGTGCAGGGTCAGCGCTGCCCGACCATCGTCGAGGCCAAGCCAGTAGTTGTGCGCGGCTGGGCCGCTGTGGCGGCTGATCAGCGCGTTGAACGGGAAAAACGCGGTGCCGCCGTCCGACTTGATCCACCCCGCCACCGTCAGCGACTCGGTAAGATCGAAATCCGAGGATTCCACGGGGATCGCCACCTCACCGGCAGCGTCGAGATCCAAAGCACCCTGCACAGCCCCGCTATCCGGCCGCCAGTCCGTCGCTCCGAAAATCGTCGCGTCGTGGCCGCCGACCGCATCCGTGGCAACGATGCCGCTCGCCTCATCCATCTTCCAGTGCGCCAGCGGCGGGCCAGATAGTTCAACCCGTCGAACCGCAGCCAGCTTCGCCGCTGAGCGGCTGGGGATGATGTGGTCGCAGCTTTCCATGTCCACGGCCAGCGCCTGCGGGCTGGTGGTTCCGTAGCGCGTGTAGTCGTAACGGTCCTCCACTGTGCCGTCGAAGTGCACGCGGTAGATCTCGTCGGTATCCCCATTGAGCATGAGCAGGCGAGGCTCATTGTAGACATGCGCCAGGCCACCGACGCTGTTGGCGGCGATGGATGGCGCAACCGTGCTGGCGAGCGTGCCGTCCTCGGCGAAGATCTCCACATTCCCGTTTACATCTACCACCGCGAAGTGGTTTTCGAACTCCGCGGCCGAGGCGGTTTCAATGAAGGCGACCCCGGAAGTGGCGCTTAACGAGGAGCCGGTGAGCACCAGAGGTGTACCAGTCGCGCAATCCGCGCCCACAAACTCGAGCTGCGGCACATCGGTATCCAGCAGCAGCACCAGGCTTTCCTGAAAGGCGCCGTTGATAGCGTAAGTCATACCGACGATGTCTGCGCCCGGCGCGACACCACAGCTGCCAAGGCTTGCACCGAGCGGCGTATACGCATCCAGCGTGTTACCCCGCGCAAGGATGTAACCACCGTCAGCACCGAAGGTGATCCCCATGAGCGCGACATTGGGCGGTACTGCAGCCGCACCGCGAATATGGTCGCTTGCCGCCACGGCATACTCGCGCCGCAGGTCGTTACCGCGGAAGCCGGCATCGCAGGAAACGAACTGGTTCACCGAGCATGTCGCCCCACATTCACACATGTGCTCCACTTCGAGTGTCGCGGTGTTGGCACCACCATTGGTCGTGATCTTCACCTCACCTGTGCCGACCGGCGCTGGGGTGCGAAACAACAGCCCCCGATTCGGCGTGCCGCCAGAATGCCACTTGCGGACCACTTCGGTGACATCGAGCTCATACCACTGGTTTTTAACGGTCGCGATGAAGCTATCGATTGGCGTGGGAAGAAAATCCCCTCCTGCGGTATTCCAATTCGATGAGTCCGTGCGCTGGTTCCACGATGCGTCACCATCATCCCAGTTGGAGACCACCTGGTGCACCGTCACCTCATCGACTGCATCCCCTTCATCCTGCAGGTACACGCGCAGCGTGGCGCGTTTGATCGCTGATTCGCTGGGGATCGATCCAATGTCGAACGCCACGAGTCCATGTCGGCGCTGCGATGCGACTCTGCCCATGTGAATGTCGCCGTGTGCGCCGTTCGTCTTGGTAGGGTCATCTTCCTTGACGTAGGTCGCCTGCGTTTGTGTGAACGTGTCCGTTTCGCTGGCATCGTACGATGCCTGCGCCTGTAGAGATCGGCTTTGGGTGGCGCCGCTGGCCAGGGCCGCGGACAGGGCGATGTCGATGGGCGAGCCGTTGGCAACGCTGAAGTTCGCGCCGTAGCTGCCGGAGCTGGAGGCGTATGCGACGCCGCCATAGTTCATGCAGCCTTTCGATTGCAGCTCCCATCGCGCATGTGCTTCAGCGGTGTCGAGCAAGTTCTGCAGGATCTTGCGCTCATTGAGCGATGTCGACTCGGCAGAGATCTGGCTGGACTGCTCATAGAGCAACAGCACCGCTGCCCCTACCAGCACCAATCCGATCATGACGGACAGCACGGCAAAGCCCTTCACAACGCGCCTCCAACGCGCACACGGGTCTGCAGCGTATGCGCCTCACCGTTGGCATCGAGCGCGGTGAGGGTCAGATCCACCACTTCATAGCGGCTCGTGCTGATGCGCTGCGCCTGGAAGACACTGACGTTCTCCAGAATGGGGTATTCCGACCAGTCCCGACCATTGACCCCCGTGCCACCGCGTACGTCCCACGGTTGCGGCATACGCTCAATCAGGGTGCTGCCCACCAGCCGAAAGACCACCGGCTCGTACCAGTCCTCGTCCGTGCTGCCGTCCTCGTCGTCGTCTGAGACCTGCAACGCAGAACCTTCGTCCACCATACCGTCACCGTCATCATCCACCCCGGCAATCCCAGGCTGGCCATCGCCGTTGAGATCACCACCCGGGTCCTCGTCTATCGCGCCATCACCGTCGTCGTCGATGCCGTTTACCGAGTCTTCATTCACGCTCAACAGACCGCTCTCATCCTCGTTTGACCCGGTGTTCTCATCTACCGAGCCATCGCCATCGTCATCGATCCCTTCCAATCCCGAGAAGCCATCGTTATTCGTATCGCCGCCCGGATCCTCATCCACGCGCCCGTCACCATCGTTGTCAGCATCCGGTATCCCGTTGCCGTCGAAGTCCACAGACGCCGGCAGCGTTACCGCAAAGAGGTCGCGCGTGGTGGTGTCCAGAGGCAGCAGCAGCAGGCGGCCTTCGGAGGCAGTACGCACCATCCGATCCATTGCGAACTGCAGGTCTCTGAGGCTTTCGTTTGCTGCATCTGTTGCGCTTCGCACAGCCATGGACTGCGCGGTGAGCTGATAGAGGGCGCCGAACAGCACCGCGGAAATGGCGATGGTCGCCATCATCTCTGCCACCGAAAAGCCGCCTGGCCGCCTCACTCGAGCTCTCCAATGACCGTCTCGTAGCGGATGGTCGTGCCTTCCATCTCTAACCATAGGCGCACAACGCCGTCATCTACCCCCGTGAGCGCGTTACCGTCGCCATCCGCATTGTCGAGATCATGAGGGGCGACCCAAACCAGCATGCGATTGGGTGTGGAGGCCGGTTCGGAGTAGAGGGTGGACGGCGTTGTGCCGCCAGTCGCCTGCGCCTGCCCGTCGAGCTGACCAAACGGCGCCGTCTGTAGCATCTCGAACGCACCAAATGCTTCGTACTGCAGCGCCAGCAGTTCCCGGGACAGTGTGGATGCGTGCAACACATCGCGCAGCGCTCCCGAAGCCGGCACCAGAGCACCAGCCAGAATGATGGCTGCAACCAGCACTTCAACGTAGCTGTAACCTCGCGCGGCAATCATTGCACGGTCACCCGGCCGCTTTGCGGCCCGACAACCAGCTGCACACTGCTGCTGCCACGGGTCAGCGTCAGCGTACCGCTGAGGAGTCCGAGGTGACTGCCAGGCATTCCATGGTAGGGCATGCCCCATGGATCAAAGACCAGGTAGGGCTGAACGACACCGCCGCCGTACTGGAATGGAAAAGGCGAAGGGGACAACTGCACACCTGCGGGCACCCGGTAGGTGGCTGGCTGCTTCGTCACTGGGTGGAAGACCGCGCCAAGGTTGTCCGGCGGTTCCACCCCGGTATCGCCGCGGTAGACTTCAAACGTGTTCGTCGCGAAATCGAAGGCCACCACGTGCGGCTCGCCAGTGCGTACGGCCTCGCGATAGGCAATGTCGAAAAGGCTGCGCAGCTGGCCTGCTTCGGCGCGAAGCTGCTGCGTCTGCGATGAGCTTGCGGACGGTACAACCGCGCCAGCCATGATGCCCAGAAGCACGATCCCGACCGCCACGGATACGAGGGACGCGGGCATCGAATGCTCCTCAGATCATCAGGTGCGTCGATCAGTAGGCGTCGTAACGAACGCCTTTGCTATCCGTG
>JAUILW010000327.1 GCA_030432795.1 Gammaproteobacteria bacterium | reverse complement strand
GCCTGCACACGGCCCGAGGGTTGGTGCTCGAGTGTCAGAAGAACGATGGCGCCCGGTTGCACCGGTGCTAGAAACTTAACGCTGCCGAGGCCGTTGAAGGCTGCTGACGCAACC
Source organism: Gammaproteobacteria bacterium (assembly GCA_030432795.1). GTDB lineage: Bacteria > Pseudomonadota > Gammaproteobacteria > Pseudomonadales > Azotimanducaceae > SYFY01. The sequence continues at coordinate 4,269 of JAUILW010000327.1, read as the reverse complement.
CCCGGAAGCAGTGCGTCCGCAAGCTGCAGTGCCCAGTAGATCTGCACGATGCCGGGAAGGATCGGCGCGCCGGGAAAGTGCCCGGCAAGGCACGGTAGCTCAGGGTGAACCAATAGCAGGGCACTTGCCCCCTCGGCGCTCGGCTGGCGGTGCACCCACCAGGGATCTAGCGACGCGTCTGCGCCACTCGTGCGAATTGCCAGCCAGGTTTCGTGGCTGACGGGCAATGTGCCTGCAGCGTAGGTCTGCTCCCGGTATAGCAGCGCACACTGTTCCCTGGTCATGGGTAGGACCCGGTCAGACACGGCGGCGGTACCATATGCGCACCAGATACTCGACGCTGAAGAGCGCGCCGATGGCGACGTAGGAGACCACACCGTTGTACAACGCCCATGTGCTCGTTGGCGCGCTTGTGGCCGTCCACAACGCTATCGCTGCGTTGAGCACAAAGAACACTGCCCAAACGGCGGTGACTCCACGTACATACGATTTACCTCGGCCGGACACGGTTTCACCAGTCACCGCGAGCAGCCGTTCGATGGCGCTTGGCGGGTGCCACAGCGTGAACAGGAAGTAGGTAGCACCGGCGATGCTGATTCCGACCGGGTACAGCTTGAGAACCATCAGGTCGTCGTCGCGCAGAGCCAGCCAGCAGAACAACGCAAGCCCTGCAAAAGCGGCCGCAACGAGGCGACGATCGATATTGGAGACGACTGCCAGCCTGACGATCGCAAGGCCGGCGAACACCAGCACGATGATGGTTGGCGGCACACGGTCCGCCAGAAGATATACGAACAATGGGAATGCGATGAAGCCCAGGAGGATCAGCACGCGCATGCGCAGCGGCTGTCAGTGACCGTCGACGAGAGCCAGGACATCCCCCACAGTGCGAACGGACTTCAACGACTCCGCCGGCAGCGTCTTGCCGGTAAAGTCTCGCAGGCGGGCGAGGATGTCTATGGCGTCGATGCTGTCGATATCCAGATCGTCGAACAGATGCGCATCCGGCACGATCAGGCTGGGCTCCACCTCGAATTCGGCGGCCAGCACATCCTGCAGGTATCGGAGAGTTTGTGACATGCCGCTATGATCCCATGTGGGCGGGATCCGGTCCATTCAGCTGTGCTTCGAAACGCTGCTGCAGCGCTGCCGCCAGCGCGCGTCGCGAAGCTCTGCGCGTGGATCGTATCCAGGTCGGCGGCAGCGGGTTGTCGAATGCGAGGTGGAACGCCAGGTCGCTGTCCGGTATGTCGTGCCAGCGAGACTGCTTGCTCAGGTAGGTCCCCTGGTAGTGGATCATGCATGCCTGCACGGTTGGCTGCGCTCTGGCTGCCACTTCGGCGGCGCCCATGCGAAAGCGCATCGGCTGCCCAGGGACCGTACGCGTGCCTTCTGGAAAGATGATCAGCAGCTCGCCGGCGCGTAGTCGGGCCACAGCCTCTTCCAGCATCTGCTCGGGATCGGCGTTGGAAATCCAGCCCAGCCTCCGCACGAGGAGCCTGAGCATTGGCATGCGTATGAGTTCGGCTTTCAGCACGCAGCAGACATCTGGGAGCATCGATACGAGCAGAACGATGTCGATGAGTGTGGGGTGGTTCGCCACCAGAAGCGTCCCGCCACCCGGCATCGGACCACTTCGCTGTACCGCCAGCACCCGCAGCCGCTCGGCGACGGCCAACCAGGATCTGGCCAGGCGATGTGCGCGGTGACGCGCCCGCGTCTGATTGCGAGTGCAGGCGGTCACTACGATCAGCAGCGCAGCCGCCACCCCGAACAGCGGGTACATGGCGGAAAAGCGAATAATCCTCGGGTAGTAGCCGGGTTCGTGGCTGCCGCGGAATATAGATGGTCGTGCACGTAGCATAAGGCGATAGTAAATGATCAGGGCGCGGTTGTTGCACCGGGCCGTGAGCCTTGTACGCTTGCGGCTCAGCGAACAGAGCGGACAGCCGCCAGTGCCAAGACAACCACACGTAGAAGCTTACACACTGACCAGCGCACTTGGCCGGGGCCTGACAGCTATGCGCGCAGCTTTCGACGCAGGTGCCTCGGGGTTGTCCATGGCCGCCTGGCCCGGCAGCGATGTGCCCTGCGCGTTGGGGCGCGTGGACGGTCTGGAGGATGTCCAGGTACCCGCAAGCCGCGCAAGCCGCAACAATCAGTTGGTGGAACTGGCGCTTGCTCAGGACGGTTTTACAGAAGCGGTGGAGGCGCAGATCGCAGCACATGGTGCGAACCGCGTCGGACTCATCATGGGTACGAGCACATCCTCCATCGATCGCACCGAAGAGGCCTACAGGCATCGCGCTGCCGGGGGCGGTTTCCAGGCGCGCTACGTGCAACCGCTCACGCATAACCCTCATGCTCCTGGAGACTACGCTGCAGAGCGCCTCGGAATTCTGGGGCCTTGCATGACCGTCAGTGCCGCATGTGCGTCCAGCGCCAAGGCCTTTGCAGCAGCAAAGCGCTGGCTGAGTCAGGGCCTTGTAGATGCTGTGGTGGTCGGCGGTGCGGATACGCTCTGTCTGAGCGTGATCTATGGTTTTCATTCGTTGCAGCTGGTTTCACCTGAGCCCTGCCGACCCTTTTCCGTTGATCGTTCCGGGATCAGCCTCGGCGAGGCTGCGGGCTTTGTTCTCCTCACGGCGAAGCAAGGAGAAGGGGTCTGTTTGCGCGGTGTGGGCGAGAGCTGCGATGCGCACCACATGTCCAGCGCTCATCCCGAGGGGCTAGGCGCACGCCTCGCGATGCAGGCGGCGCTGGACGATGCGGGCATCGCCATGCAGGACGTGCACTATCTGAATCTGCATGGCACCGGCACGCGTGCCAACGACCAGACCGAAGGGGGCGTGTGTGCCGATATGTTGGCTCCCGGAACCCTGGTCAGCGCTACGAAAGGCTGGACGGGGCATGCACTGGGGGCTGCGGGCATTGTCGAAGCAGTGATCTGTATCGACGCCATTGTGCAGGGCTTAGCTCCAGCAACCCGCAACACCTCCGAACCGGATGCGGCGTTTGATCTCCTGCTCGACAACCGGCGAGCCCACATCGCGGTAGCCATGACCAACTCGTTTGGCTTCGGCGGCAACAATTGCTCAGTGGTGTTCGCCGCATGATGCGATTGGTCGTAGCAGGCGCCGGGGTCTGGGGTCATGGGTTGTGTGGCATTGACGACTTTGTCTCATGCCTTGGCGGCAGGCCAGCCGATGCGCAGCAGTTTGTGGCTCCAAAACCGGAGGCCATTCCGGCGAGGGAGCGACGGCGAGCAGGCCTGATGATCAACCTGGCGGTGCAGGTGGCGCATGAGGCGTGCGATCGAGCAGCGATAGACAAACGCTGCGTGCCTTCAGTCTTTGCTTCGGCGATGAGTGATACGGCGATTACCGACTATATGTGCGAGAAGCTGGCCACGCCGGAAAAGTTGCTGTCACCCACGAAGTTCCATAACTCGGTGCACAACGCCGCGTCGGGGTACTGGAGCATCTCAGCAGCAAACCGTGCGCCGAGCACATTCGTTGGTGCTTTCGAGCGTACCCCGGGAGCAGCGCTTCTTGAGGCCGCCAGCCAGGCCGTAGCCTCCGATGGCCCGGTGTTGCTGGTGTGTTACGACATTGCGGTGGACGCGCCGTTTGATTCACTGATTGACGTGGCGGAAACGCTAGCAGTGGCTGTAGTTCTTGCTCCAGCGGAGGAAAGCCAGGCTGGATGGGAGTTCGCCTGTGTGCCGGCCGCATCGCAACACACATCCTTGCCGCAACACCCATGGCTGCGGGAGCGCGCGAGCGCCAACCCGGTAGGCGGGCTGTTAGCGCTCGTTGAGGCGGTAATCGGCGGCCAGGATGTGGCTGCGGACCTGCACTTTCCCGCCTCTGAGGGAGTATGCGTGAGGCTGCGCGCAGAATGAGCGTAGATGTTCACGACGTAGTCATTCTGGGCGGTGGAATGGCGGGACTTACGTTGGCCCAGCAGCTTCGGCAGCGCGCTCCGGAGCTGGACATTATCGTGCTCGAGCATCGGAGTTTTCCGGCGCCCGAGGCGGCATTCAAGGTCGGCGAGTCGACCGTGGAGATCGCTGCGCACTACCTATCAAATGTGCTCGGACTGGGTGAACACTTACGCGGCGAGCAGTTACCGAAATTCGGTTTGCGGCTGTTCTGTCGAGGTGAGACAGCAATCGTTGACGACCTCAGTGAGTACGATGAGATCGGTGTCAGCCGGTTGCTGCCCATACCCACCTATCAGATTGACCGTGGCCGATTGGAGAACGCC
>JAUILW010000326.1 GCA_030432795.1 Gammaproteobacteria bacterium | reverse complement strand
GATGTCATCACGCTGGATGCGGAGCTCGAACAACTGCTCAATCAGGCCCGCCTCCAGGGAAGCAGCGATGCGCCGGTGCTCGAGCCCGGGATGGCGGATCGGCTGCAGGAGTCTATTCTCGCCGCGGCTGAGCGCCAGGAGATTGCCGGTAAGCCTTCCGTGCTGCTGGTTTCCGGTGCGATCCGCGGCCTGTTGGCGCGGTTCGTACGCCTGTCTCAGCGGGTGGTTCACGTACTGTCGTACGAAGAAATTCCAGACAACAAACAGATCACCGTCGTCGCAACGGTCGGTCGCAGCGGGTAAGGAGACAGCATGCTGCACAGTGAAGTCAGACACTTTACCGGTCCGAATATGCGGGCCGTGCTTGCCGACGTGCGGGCGGCTTTTGGTCGTGAAGCGCTCATCCTGAGCCAGGAGCAGGCGCACGGCCGGGTGCGCGTTACTGCGAGTGGCGCAAGCCACGCCGGTAGTGGCTCAGGTCACGCCACACCGTCGCTCGTGGAAGCTGCTCAAGCCCAACTGCATGCAGCGCCATACCCAGCGCTCAACACTGCAGAGCTGTTGGCGCCGCTTGGCTTTGATGACGCATTCCTGAAGCGGTTGCCTGTGCATGTGCGTGATGCAGCCGACGCCGCAAAACGTGTGGTTTCCGTGATTGAGCGCATGGAGCAGCTGCCGCGTAGTGGGGTATTTCGCCTCATAGGACCACCGGGCAGCGGCAAAACGTCGCTGGTCGTGAACTGGGCTGCGGAGCATCTGCGGCGCCACCCGGACGTTCCGCTGCGGCTTGTGAGCACGGATACCGCACGTCTGGGCGGGACGCTGATGCTGGACAGGGCGGGCTCGCTGCTTGGTGTGCCTGTGCATCACGCACAGGCAGAGGCGCTCGAGGCGGCTGTTGGCAACTCTGCGGGACTGGTACTCATCGATACCCGCAGCGATGCATACCTGCCAGGCCCAGCGACACGCGATGTCTGCGTGCTGTCCGCCAGCGCCGTCGACCAACGTGCTGCCAGGGCATGGGTTGAGCGGGCGAGCGCCATGATTCTGACGCATGTGCAGCCCGGCCGGCAGATCGGCGTGCCGCTATCTGTTGCCGCGATGGGTGAGTTACCGGTGCTGGCGCTTGGGACATCGGCCGACGTGCCGGGCGGTATAGCAGATTGCAGCGGCGAGAAGCTGCATCAACTGCTGCTCGATCGCATTGAAGAATCTTGAATCGGAACTAACGTTGTACGTAGGCAGCGTTCATTTTATTGACGCGAGGCGTTTCAGCCACGCGCACGCGAAAACGGAGCAGGGAAGCTTTGAAACCAATACAAGTCGTCGCCGTCACCGGCGGTAAAGGTGGGGTCGGAAAGACCAATGTATCCGTCAACCTGGGCGTTGCCATGTCGCGACTGGGGCGCCGGGTGACGCTGCTGGATGCTGATCTTGGCCTTGCGAATGTCGATGTGCTGTTGGGGTTGAAACCTCGTCGTACACTCAAGGACGTGATGGACGGCAGCTGCCAGCTCGCCGACGTGCTCGTCGAGGGGCCTTTGGGTCTGAAGATCGTTCCTGCGGCCTCTGGTCTTCAGGAGATGGTTCACCTCGGACCGCAACAGCACGCGGGTCTGATCAGTGCCTTCAGCGATATCGCGCACTACATGGATGTTCTGCTCATCGATACCGCAGCAGGCATCTCGGATGATGTCGTGAGCTTTCTGTGCGCAGCGCAGGAGATACTCGTCGTCGTGTGCAACGAGCCCACGTCCATCACCGACGCCTATGCATTGATCAAAGTGCTGAATCAGCGCTACGGCATAGAACGCGTGCGGGTGGTATCCAATATGGTTCGTTCCGACGAAGATGGTGACGCAGTGTTCACCAAATTGCAGACGGTTACCGAACGATTTCTGGATGTGCAGCTTCTCCATGCCGGGTCATTACCGTTCGATGACCATTTGCGCCGCGCGGTGCGCAAGCAGAAAGCGGTGGTGGAACTCTACCCCACCAGCAAGATCTCCCGCGCGCTGCTGTCGCTTGCGGAGAAAGTGGACAGCTGGCCGATCCCCGCAGTAGCCAGTGGGCATCTCGAGTTCTTCGTTGAACAACTCGTGGCGGATCATCGAGTGGCCTGATGCTCAAGCCGCCCCTAGCAGCCTATGCGGAAAACGAGTGCGGTGCTGATGGGCTCATCAGTCGCCATTCCACGCTCGTGCGTCGCATTGCGCACCATCTGATTGCCCGGCTGCCGCAGAGCGTGCAGGTAGACGATCTGGTGCAGGCAGGCATGATCGGCCTGTTGGAAGCCGCAGCCAAGTATGACGGTAACAAGGGCGCCACCTTTGAAACCTATGCAGGCATTCGCATCCGCGGTGCCATGCTCGATGAGATTCGCCGTGGCGACTGGGCACCACGGTCAGTGCACAAAAACGCCCGGGCGATCAGCGACACTGTGCGTCGTCTGGAAGCAGATCTGGGACGGGAACCTTCCGGTCAGGAGATCGCCGATGCCATGGGTGTGGGCATCGACGAGTACAACCACATGCTCAGTGACGCGCGCAGCGCCCGATTGTTCAGCTATGAGGAGCTCACTGAGCTCGATGATGATGGCGGCATCGCTGGCGACCACCAGGTGGAAGCAGACCATGAAGAGCATTCCTTTCAACGGCGATTGGCGCAAGCCATCAAAACCTTGCCGGAACGGGATCAGCTCGTGCTGTCGCTCTACTACGATGAAGAGCTGAACCTGAAGGAGATCGGTGCGGTGCTCGACGTCAGCGAGTCCCGGGTGAGCCAGATCATGAGTCAGGCCACAGCGAAGCTGCGCGCCCGCGTTTCCGACTGGTTGCGGTGAGGGCTCCGGCGGTGGATAAGCTGGCAATATTCGGCGTAGCGATAGCGTTCACCGCACTGCTCGGCGGCAATGCGCTCGAGGGCGGCAACATGGCGGCGCTGTTCGACCTGCCGGCTGCGATCATTGTGCTCGGCGGCACGCTGGGTGCTGTCGTACTGCAGACTCCCGCAGAGGTGCTGGCCCGTGCATGGCGCATGCTCGCCTGGGTGGTACGTCCCCCGGCTTGCGATATGGCAAAACAGATCAACACCATTATCGAGTGGAGCAAGCGCACGCGGCGCGAAGGCCTGCTTGGGCTGGAACGGGTGTTGGAGGGAGAGAAGGAGCCATTCCGAGCCAAAGGCCTTGCCCTTGTTGTGGATGGTGCCGAGCCGCACGCCATTCGACGCATATTGCAGGTGGAGATGGAAAGGCGCATCGAGGATGCGCTGGCGGGCGCCCAGGTGTTTCACAGTCTGGGGGGATATGCGCCAACGATTGGTATCGTCGGTGCTGTGTTGGGCCTCATTCAGGTCATGGGCAATCTATCGAATCCGGACCAACTCGGACCGGGTATTGCGACCGCGTTCGTCGCCACGATCTACGGCGTGGCGTCGGCTAACCTGGTGTTCCTTCCGATCGGCGATCGCCTGAAGAGTCTGGTCTTTAAGGAAGCCAATGCCCTGGGTCTATATATCGAAGGCATGTCAGCGCTATCCGAGGGCGATCATCCGAGCACCATCCATCTGCGTCTTACCAGCTACCTCGGTGCTGCGTGAACCGTTTTCCAAGCCGGCGGGAACGCCTGGAGAACTCGCAGAATCACGAACGCTGGCTGATTTCCTACTCGGACTTCATGACGCTGTTGTTCGGCTTCTTCGTAGTCATGTACGCCGTGTCGTCAGTCAACGAAGAGAAGTATCGGGTGTTGAGCGATACGTTGGTGAAGATCTTCGACGCGCCGGCGCGCAGCATGGACCCAATTCAGGTGGGCCAGCCTGTGGAAGCGGCGTCGCCCCATGTCGTGGACGCGAGCGACAAGCCAGGCTTCGAAAAGTTTGATAAGGGCGATACCGTCATGCGCACTGCACAAACGGTGGTCGAGTCTGAGCTTGGAGGCTTTGCCGATGACCAGGGCGTGAGCGTGCGCAGCAATGATCACTGGCTGGAGATCAGTCTGGACTCCGAGGTCTCGTTCGCACCGAACGAAGCGGAGCTTTCGCCGTTTGCCCGGACGTTTTTGGAGGATGTGGCGAGCTATCTCAATACGTTCGATCATCCCATCACCGTCGAAGGCTACACCGACAACGTGCCGGCCGTATCCTCCCGTTATGGCAACAACTGGGTGTTGTCTGCCGCCCGTGCTGGCCAGGTGGCGCAGTTCTTCTCTGAGCGCGGGGTCGATCCGCAACGCCTGTCTTCGGTGGGCTATGGGGAGAACCATGCAGTCGCGACCAACGCAACGCCCGAAGGGCGCGCCCGCAATCGGCGCGTGGTGGTGGTCGTCGCCCACAACGGCAACCTGCCACGCAATCTCAATACCGCGCCGGAAAGCAGTGCGTTTGCATTCG
>JAUILW010000325.1 GCA_030432795.1 Gammaproteobacteria bacterium | reverse complement strand
GATTGAACAGCGACAGCTTCGTGATCGAGGTGGCGAGCAACGACGGCTACCTGCTGAAAAACTTCGTCCAGGCTGGCATCCCATGCCTGGGTATCGAACCCGCTGCCAACGTTGCCAAAGTTGCCTCGGAGGCCGGTGTGCCCACGGAAGTTCTGTTCTGGGGCGAGCAGAGCGCAAAGGATGTCGTCGCACGGCATGGCCAGGCGGACCTCATGCTGGCCAACAACGTGTATGCCCACGTTCCCACGATCAACGACTTCGTTGAAGGCTTCCGTTGCGCGCTGAAGCCCGAAGGTGTAGCGACCATTGAAGTCGCGCATCTGCTTCAGATGCTGCACAACACGCTGTTCGACACCATCTACCACGAACATTTCTTCTACCACTCGCTCTTCGTGACGCAGAAGATCATGCAGGCACATGGCCTTCGCGTGTTCGATGTGGAAGAGATACCCACACACGGTGGTTCAATTCGATTCTACGTCTGCCACGACCAGGCATCTCACGCGGAAACGGAAAACGTCGAGCGGGTACTCGAGCTCGAACGCAACGCCGGACTGATGACACTCGCGCCCTACGAGGCGTTCGCTTCCAGGGTGGCTACTATCCGCTCGAACCTGCTCGACTTTCTGCAAGAAGCCAAGGCACAGGGCAAGCGCGTGGCCGCCTACGGTGCTCCGGCGAAGGGCAACACCCTGCTCAACTACTGCGACATAGACCAGTCGTTGATCGCCTACACCGCCGACCGGTCACCGCACAAACAGGGTCTGTACCTACCAGGCAGCCATCTACCCATTCGCAGCCCGGAGGAACTGCTTGCCGACAAGCCAGACTACGTGATTATTCTTGCGTGGAACTTCAAAGACGAAATCATTCGTCAGATGGCAGAAGTCAAATCCTGGGGCGGACAATTCGTAGTACCGATCCCTGAGCTCGAAATCATCTAGGGACACTCCCTAGGCAGCCTCACTAGGTGCCGCCGCGGAATGCGGACAACGGCTCGCCGTCCAGGGTAATCCTGTGCATCAGCCGCCTGCTGCCGTGGTAGTCATTCACCGCCCAGTGCCAGGTGGCTCGATTGTCCCAGAGCGCGAGCGTGCCAGGCTGCCACTGCAGCCGATAGGTGTGCTCCGGTCGGCCGACCACATCGTACAGATAGCGCAACAGCGGTGCTGACTCCTCGGCGCTCCAGCCTTCGAAGTGCAACGTGAACGTCGGATTGACGTACAGACAGGGTCGCCCGGACGCCGGGTGCTCGATGACAACCGGATGTACGGCATCCTGCACAGCGGCTTCTGCATTGCCGATGCGCCCTTCGGTCTGCCCGGAGTAACCACCAGCTTCGCCGAACACATGACGGGAGGAGTGCACCGCGCGCAGCGTCAGCAGCGTGCGCTGAAGCCCCTCCGATAGCGCAGCGTAGGCACTGGAAACGCTCGCGAACAGCGTATCGCCACCATGCTCGGGCACTTCCCGTGCGTAGAGCATCGATCCGAGTGCGGGTTCCACATCGTAGGAGTGGTCGGTGTGCCAGCCGCCGCCGATATTGCCCGCCTGATGCGCCTCCTTGAGCACCTCGGCAATGGCCGGATATCCGGCGACCGGGCGGAAGAAGCGGTTGATGTTGATCTTGCCCCACAGCTCCGCCAGACGAAGGTGATCTTCCGGCTGAAGGCGCTGATCGCGAAAAAACAGTACCTCGTGCTCTGCCAGCGCGCGACGCAGGCCGTGCAATGCACCGGCGTCCAGCCCGCGCAGATCCACGTCGCATACGAATGCGCCAACCTTTCCGGCCCGCTCGATACGCATCCGTTCAGCGCCTGATCGGATCGCGACCGTCCCAGCCTTCCGCGGCGCGGGCAATCTGCGCGAAACGCTCAACGATACCGTCGTTTCGGGTAACCACCTCGAGCATGCAGCCCATGAGCGGTCGCGTGTCGAAGTAAGCAAACTCCGTGGTGCCAGCTCGTCCACGGTTGGCTGCGGGGTAGCCCAGACGCTCGAAGTACTCGGTGTCCGCCTCCATATCGAGAGTCCACACGCACATATGATGGAACCCCGTGTTGCCCGGTGCCACGCTGTCTCGATAGGCGCAAACCTCAACGGTTGGCTGAATCAGCTCAACCTGCACGGGGCCGGCTTGAGCCAGCGCCACGATCATGCCGAGCTCCGCCGGCTTACCCCGATAGGTGATGTCGGAGAACTGATCCGTGTACTGCGTGACGAAGAACGGGCCAACCCCCATCTCCCGCACCCAGCGCATGCATGCCGCCTCCACGTCATCCACCACCCAGGCGTTTTGAAAAATCGTTCGATCCGTTGGTTTGTCAAGCATGTGCTGCACTCCCCTCGTCCCGTGCCTCTTCCGTTTCCGAAGCCATGAGCGAGGCAATCGCCTCAGTCAGACGCTCCACCTGTTCGCTACCCGCGCCGTCTTTTCGCACCGAAGCAAACGCGCCGGCAAGCAGCTTGCGATGCGCTTCCGCTACGCCATCCATGATATGCGCCTCCTGCCCTAGAGCAATGGACATCGCCTCCCGGCGGGCGTGATTGCGCTCGGCCACCAGGCGATGATGTATGAGCGCACGGCCCAGCAATACCCAGGGGAAGTTGGCCGCGTTAACAGGGCCTACTACCAGTACCTCACCTCCCAGGGGCTCACCTAGCACTTCGACCTTCGCGATTTCCCGCCCGCCGAGTAACGCGCTGACCCCGCCCAGCACACCGCCAACCAGCGTTCCAAGCAGCAGCGACGCACCACCCAGCAACAGATCGATTCCTCCGCCGGCTGCGGCGCCACCGAGCGCACCCGCCACCACCAGCTTCTCCCGCGACAGGCCAAACAGCTCCCATCCCTCTTCGGCAAACAGATCCATGCTGACCAGCGTCAGCGCACCTTCATCCACATCGGTACGCTCGTGCCGGTACAACCCCTGCACCTGGCGCCGGCAACGTTGCTCCTCGCTGCGCAGCTTTTCCAGGAGGCGGTTCTGCAACGTTGCCTGCAACGCCTCCCGCGAGGATGGCCCTTTCACAGATGCGCGTTCCACCGCCGTCAAACACTGCGCGATGCAGGCAGCGATCTGCCGGGCGCTCTGCCGGCTGCGTCGTTGCCGCTCGCCTCGCAGCGCCTGCACAGCGCGGTTCAACTGTGGCCGCCATGCCTCGTTGAGCTCCGCGAAGGCCGACAGCACGCCCAGCCGCGTATCAAAGCTGGCGCCAACCGCGTCGAACTCGCGGACGATAGAAAAATACTGATCCAGCGCTCGTCGCCACTCGGCCCGGAAATCGCCCTCGCCGATCCGATTGATGAGCGCCATGCGCGGCTGACCCGTCCACTGCAGGATCTGCATCTCGAGCTCATATTCGGGACCATACGGCTTGGCACCATCGACCACATACAAAATACCCGCACCTTCCAGGATCGGACGCAGCAGCTCGCACTCATCGTGGAAACGTTCGTCATTGGCGTGCTCGGCAACGAATCGTTCAACGAGCTGGCGTCGCTGGCTCGCATCGTCGGAGCGCTCCTTCAACCAGCCAAGCAACGCCCGCGCGCGCTGAAAGCCCGGCGTATCGACAAGTGTGTAGAGGGGCTCTCCACCCACAGCAAACGTGTGTCGCTCCGCAAGACGTGTGGTACCAGGCACCGGCGAGATACCCACCCGCTCATCCTCCGCCAGCGTCGCAACAATGGAACTCTTGCCCTTGTTGGGCTGGCCGACCACTGCGAAACACGGCACGCTCATGCAGGTGAGCCCACGTAGGTTCGATTGTCGCCGAGCCTCTTGATGGCATCACCAAACAATGACCTGCTGGCCTGATCGACGCCCCCTGCCAAGGCCACCGGAACGATGACAAGGGTGCAATCCGCTCCTGCAGCATCACGAACCAGGCGGAGAAAGTCCGTGAACTCAAGGGTCGGCGGCTCCCAGCCTTTGGCGCCTACGACCACACGTTCGGCGCCTTTGAGGCCTGTCAGACGAGCTGCGATTTCTGCGTCGGTATCGAGGGAGCCGAGTGCAAGTACTGGCCCCGCGGCCATGGAGGCAAGCCAGGCTTGAGCACTATCCGTATCGAGCGCACCGTTCCAGCCAACCCACACGGTACCCAGGCCGGTAGGCACGGCCAGCGGCGGGGGTACGTCGGCGGATGGCGGGCGATTCTCCGGCTCGTGCTCATCCGTAAACAGAACATCCGGCGCCTGCAGCCGATCAAGCAACGCCACCACCTCAGCATTACCCAGAAGATATGCCTCCAGCGCTCGCCGCAGCCGAACGCGCCCAAATATCAGCATCACAAGCCGCGGCACCAGACCCCACACCAGCAGGCAGGCGAGCACGAACGGCCACCAGCCGCCGAGCGCCGCTGCGCGCTGCGCCTCGACACTGCCGCCCTCCAGG
>JAUILW010000324.1 GCA_030432795.1 Gammaproteobacteria bacterium | reverse complement strand
GAGCTCTTCATCAATCGGGAGCTCTCTCAGCTTGAGTTCCTCAGGCGAGTACTCGCGCAGGCCACGGAGTCGGATGTGCCACTGCTGGAGCGGCTGCGCTTTCTGTGCATAGCAAGCTCGGTACTCGACGAGTTCTTCGAAATCCGCGTGGCGGGCCTCAAACAGCAGGAGGCCTACGGTTCGGTGCAGACCGGCGCCGACAACATGTCACCCTCCGAGCAGCTCCGTCACATCAACGAGCGGGTGCGTGATCTGGTCGATGCCCAGTACCGGACGCTCAAGGACGACCTGCTGCCGCTTCTCGACCTGCAGGGCATCCGCTTTCTCACCCCGGAAGAGTGGAACGGCAAGCAGCGTGCCTGGATCAAGCGCTACTTCAACCGCGAACTGCTGCCGATCATGAGCCCCATGGCGCTGGACCCGGCGCATCCGTTTCCCGACGTGCTGAACAAGGGGCTTGCCTTCATCGTCACGCTGGAGGGTAAGGATGCCTTCGGCCGCAACAGCGGCCGCGCCATAGTGCAGGCTCCCAGGGCGCTGCCGCGGGTGGTGCGCCTACCGGAAAACTGTGCCGCCAGCCCCAACGAGTTCGTGCTGCTCAGTTGGGTGATCGAAGACCACGTCTCCGACCTCTTTCCCGGTATGCGTGCAACCGGTTGTTACCCGTTTCGTGTCACGCGCAACAGCGACCTGTTCGTCGACCTCGAAGAGGTGGACGATCTGCTGCGGGCCATCGAAGGTGAGCTGTCGTCACGGCGGTACGGCGATGCGGTGCGTCTGGAGGTGGACATCGATTGCCCGGAAGACGTCAGCGCTTTTCTGGCCGCTCAGTTTGGCCTCAGCCGCGAGGAGGTCTTCCGCTGCGACGGACCTGTCAACCTGACGCGCCTGGCGACGGTGCCCGACCTCGTGGATCGAGCGGATCTCAAGTACCCCGGCTTCATGTCCGGCGTGCCGAGCCAGCTGCGTAGCGATCCCAACGTTTTCTCTGCCATCCGCAAGGGCGACATCCTGCTGCACCACCCTTTCGAGAGCTTTGCGCCGGTGGTGGAATTTCTTCGTCAGGCTGCGGCCGATCCCAAGGTTCTGGCCATCCGCCAGACGCTGTACCGCACTGGAACGGATTCTGCGGTCGTGCAGGCGCTGGTGGATGCCGCGCAGGCGGGCAAGGAAGTGCTCGTCGTCATCGAGCTGCGCGCGCGTTTCGATGAGGAGGCCAACATCGAGCTCGCCGCACACCTGCAAGAGGCCGGCGCGCAGGTGGTGTACGGCGTGGTGGGCCTGAAAACCCACGCAAAGATGAGCCTCGTCATCCGTCGTGAAGGACGCAGCCTGCGTCGCTACGTGCATCTGGGCACCGGCAACTACCACATGCGCACTACGCGCCTGTACACGGACTACGGCCTGCTCACGTGCGATGCGGATCTCGGCGAGGACGTGCAGCGTTTGTTTGCTCAGCTCACCTCCATGGGTCGGCAGCCGCGCATGCGCAAGATCGTGCAGGCGCCGTTTGCGCTGCACAGCACCATGCTGGAGCTCATCGAAGCGGAGATTGCGGCGGCGCGTCAGGGTAAGCCTGCGCGTATCCGCGCAAAGATGAACTCACTCATCGAACCCCAGGTGATCCAGGCCCTGTATCGGGCGTCTGCCGCCGGGGTGACGGTGCAGCTCATCGTGCGCGGCATCTGTGCGCTGCGGCCCGGTATCGAAGGCGTGTCTGAGAACATCGAGGTGCGCAGCATCGTTGGGCGATTTCTGGAACATACACGGGTGTTCTGCTTCGAAAATGCGGGCGACCCTAAAGTGTTTCTGTCCAGCGCCGACTGGATGGGGCGCAATTTCTTCAACCGGGTGGAAACCTGTTTTCCTGTTGAAGACGCGAGCCTGCGCGATCGGGTGATAGACGAAACGTTCGAGCTGTACCTCACCGACAACATGCAGGCCTGGCAGCTGCAGGCCGACGGTTCCTACCAACGGGTGAAGCCAGGGCGCGCCAAAAGGGTGTCCGCACAGTTATCGCTGCTGGAGCGGTTGAGCGGCTGAGCCCTTATCGAGAGGATCTCTCAGTCCAGCTCGTCCATCACAAGCGTGATCTGCGCCGCTTTCAGATACCCTGCTTCCTGTTCGAGGTCCAGTCGCGTCAGTGGGTGCTTGTTCAACCAGCTGCGCGGCAGGCGAATGGTCAACGCGTCCGGCGCGGCCGATACCTCGATGTGCGGCAGGTGCTGTCCCTGGCGCGAACGTCGCAGCACCACGGCAAGGCGCAGCAGTACCGCCAGGCGCAGCCACTCGGGTCGATTTTCGAACAGCTCCACAGGCATCTTGCGCCGGTGCGCGCGCACCAGACAGGACAGGCGCTCCTGGTCCAGCGTCGAAAACCCAGGCATATCCATGTGTTGCAGCAGATAGCCGCCGTGCTTGTGGTACTGAGAGTGTGATATGTCCATGCCGATCTCATGCAGGTCCGCTGCCCAACGCAGCAACATGGCGTGATCGGCCTCCACCAGGTTCCATGCCCCGGCCACCTGTGCGTGCAGGGCAATGACGAGCTCGCGCACGCGGTGCGCATGGCGGCTGTCGATGTGATAGCGCTCTTTGAGGTTGGCGACCGTCGTTGTGCGGATGTCATGCTGGTGCACCCGACCGAGCAGGTCCTGAATCAGGCCCTCGCGCAACGCGCCGCCGGATGTGTGCATGGCCTTGATGCCCAGCTCGTCGAACACGCCTTTGAGGATGGCCAGGCCGCCGGCGAACACCGGTCTGCGTTCGTTCGCGAGCCCGGGTAGATCCAGCGCATCGACATGCGGCGCCGCGGCCACCCGCTTGCACAGTTCTTTCAGCGCAGGGGCAGTAATGACACCGTCGTTGCTATCGAGCCCGGTGATCTGCTCGATAGCAACGACGGTGCCTGAAGCGCCGATCGCCATGTCCCACTTGTCCCGGCGGAACTGACGTCCCACGGGTTCCAGTTCCTGCCGCGCTGCATCGACCGCTGAATTGAACGCCCTGGCAGTGATCACCCCGCCGGCAAACCAGGTGTTGGACATGGATACGCAGCCCATGTGCAGGCTCTCCATGTCCAGCGCCTGGAAGTGCCGGCCGAGAATCAGTTCGGTGCTGCCGCCGCCGATGTCCACCACTAATCGCGTGTCACGGGAGTCTTCCAAACTGTGTGACACGCCGAGGTAAATCAGCCGCGCTTCTTCGCGGCCGGAAATCACCTCCACCTCGTGACCGAGGCAAGCTTCCGCGCGCGCCAGGAAGTCACCGGCATTCTTGGCCCGTCGCAGCGCGCTCGTGCCCACCACGCGCACGTTGTCGGGGTGCATCCCTCGCATGCGCTCGCCGAGACGTTCCAGGCAATCCAGGGCCCGGCGCTCGACGTCAGGGTTGAGATCGCCGTCGTCGGTGAGCCCCTCACCGAGGCGCACCATCTCTTTGTACTTGTCCACCACCTGCACGTGGCCGTTGTTCTCGTGCACAACGATCAGATGGAAGCTGTTCGATCCCAGGTCCAGGGCGGCAAGTTGCCGGCCTGGTGCGTCCGACAGTTCAGCCATGGGGGTTGTTCCTGGTAAGCGCTGCCAGCGGCAACGGGCAATCCAATGCGGCAGCCACGCCGTGCAGAAGCGCAGCTGGCTCGGCGGCGAGCTTTGCGGTGACGATACTGCTCGCCGCTTTCAGCACCATGGGTTTGCGTAGCGGCCGCAAGGCGCGCAGCTCCCGCAGAGCACGATTCAGGTCATTCAGCTCGATGTCCGGCAGGTGGTTGAGGGGCTCGAGCCCGATCTGGCCGCGGGCATCGTTTAAGGCGTAAAGACGTTCCGCGGGGTCGTCGTGGGTGACCGCAGCGATGGCTGCCAGGACTTTTCCCACCGGCGTTGCAGCAGCGGTAATGGTTTTGTACCGCACACGCGGCGGACGCACCGGCTCGAAGTGCGCCTTCAGCTCCTTGCTCAGAACCTGAAAAAGTACCCACTCGAAGATGTCGATGCGGTCATCCGCTTTGATCAGCGCCCGCACATTGTCCATAAACCGTTGGTACTGGGCGGTGGAGAGTGCCTTCAGGGTTGGCACGCAGAGTTCGAGCAGGGTGATGCGCTGTACGGCGTCCTGGTCGGCCACGGCCAGTTGCAACTGAGCGAGGCTTTGCGGTACGCCAGGCTCTGCGTGGGCGTGAATGTGCTGTACTTGTTGCCCGGCCACCGCATCACTCCCGATGAGCATGGCGTAGATCAGCGCCCTGGCGGTGAAGCTGTCGTGGGCGGCGTTGAGCAACTCATCATGCATGCTTTCCATGAGCCGGTGCGCCTCATCCAGCGCCTCGGCGTGGGTCTCACCGATGCTTGCGACCACAGACTCTGGGGTTGGAGCGCCGGCGAAGCCTGCGACGCCTGGTGTGCCAGTATGCGTAGAG
>JAUILW010000323.1 GCA_030432795.1 Gammaproteobacteria bacterium | reverse complement strand
TAGGCCGCGCAGGCATCGAGCATCGTGTAGAAACCGGCCGACATCAGCACCGCCCGCGCCACACGTTGCGGATGTGCAAACACAAACCGGTGCACGAACTGCGCGCCACCGGAAAATCCATGCAGCAACAGCGGCATCTCGGCGTCGATGTGCAGGTGTTCCAGCAACTGTAAAAGCGCCAGATCGCTGCGTGGACCGCGGCCCCGCCGCCCGAGGCGCTGAAAGTCGTTGAACTCCTGGTCACCGAAGTGCGGCGCGATCAACGTGACGTTGAGTGCGTCTGCCAGCGGCAGCATGCACTCGAACTGCAGCGTCGACTGGCGGCTGAGCCCGTGCACACTGACGAGCGTGCCCTGCGGTTGCGCGCGCGGCGCGATCAGGTACGGAACCGGACCGTCTTGCAGCGTTCTGGCAGCCGTAAAGTTGGCGGAGCGCGGGGCGCAGTTGCTGGTGTTGCTCATGCCACGGCTACCGTGGTCAGGGGCGCTCGCAGAGCTGCACGGCAACCCAGCAGCCCTGTGGCGATATCGGGCGTAGCCAGCAGGTCGGTGCCGAGGAATGGCAAGCCGGTTGCTTCCACAGCCTCTCTGCGTTGTAAAGGTGAAGCTTCCATGGCGCCGCACAGGGCGAGGCAAGGCACACCGAACCGTTTGAGCTCCCGCACGCCGCACTGCGCACTCATGGCGTCGCAGGAGGCGAGTAGGGTGCTGTCGACGTACGCGCTGAACAGCCGGCTCTGCAGCAGTTGTGTGGTTTCACTCTGCAGCAGGCCGTCGGCTACCTCGACGATGATGGCGTCACAGCTGCGCGCCTGCAGGCAGCCGATGAGATCCGTGAGTATCGCCTGGCACTCGGAGAGGGGGAGCTTGTAGGTCGATGCGTAGCCTGCATCGGTGAAATCCACCACTTCTGCAGCACCGGCATCCAGCAGCAGGCCGGGATCGCCAGAGGCGCCCGTACCCGTCACCTTTGCATACCCCACCTTCATACCGGCCAGGTGCAGCCCGCGGGCGAGGTAGGCCGCGGTAGTGGTTTTACCGGAGTCCATGGCAGAGCCGACCACGGCAATGGTCGGCGTGTGGCCCATGGCGGCCGGGTGCTGCGAGACGGCGAAGTCCGCCAGATTCAACGGTGCGTTGTGTGGCGAGTCGGTGAGCAGCCCCATGGGTTCGATCTGGGTGGCACCACGTCGAATGCGTGCGTGTCGGTTCAACACCTGGCCGGCGCAACCACCCCCGGCGATGAGTTGGCAGGGGCCGAGATCTTTCGGCACCACCGCCTCGAACTGCGAGCTGGCGTACCGGTTGGCATAGGCGACGACGACGTAGTCGCCGACGAACAGGCGCTTACGCGAACGGTCTGGCCGCTGCAGGTTGCGGTGGTGGCCGAGCGCGGTGATGCGCGCAAGCAGCAGATCGCCTGCCTTAGGCCGCGCCCCCGTTATGAGGTACTGCAGCCGTTGCGCGGGTACCCGGCGCAGGGTGTAGGCGATGTGCATGCGCTGGCGGATGGCGCTATCGAGTGTGGTGGTGTTGTGCATTGTTGTTATCTCCTGGTCCTTGGTCCCGTGTTGGGGCCGCGTGCGCTGGTTGGCAGTTGTTTCGCGACGTCGGGGGGGATAATAAAGGGAAAAATTTCCCTAATCAACAAAAAGGGAGTATATTCCCTAACAGTCGAGACGCGGATCACTTACGATGCGCGTTCGAGCAAGTGGTACACAGCGCGGTAAGAGGTTTGATGAGCGATCAGCCACAAGCACTGGAAACGAAACTGCTGGAGGCTGCCAGGCGCATCCTGCGGCCGCTGGTGCGCATCCTCATGCGCAATGGCATCACCGCGAACACCATGCAGGAGGTGTTGCGCAAGACCTACGTGGACGTGGGTTTCGAGGAATTCACTATCCCGGGTCGCGCGCAGACGCTGGCACGCGTGTCTGTGATTACCGGGCTCAACAGGAAGGAAGTGGCGCGCCTGCACAATCTGGGTGGCCTGGATGAAAGCGATATCCTCAGGCAGAACCGCGCTGCCACCGTGGTCACCGCCTGGCTCGCCGATCCCACCTTTCACACCAGCGCCGGTTTTCCGCTAGATCTGCCCATGGCGGGTGAAGCGCCGAACTTCACGGAGCTGGTGAAAAAGTACAGCGGCGACATGTATCCCAAGTCCGTGGCCGATGAGCTCCTGCGCATCGGCGCGGTGGAGTGGGTGGGGGAGAGCCTGCGCCTGAGCAGCCGTGGCTACGTCACCGCGAAAGATCCGGCGACGCTGGTGGACCACCTGGGCGTGGATACCGCAGAGCTGATCGAAACCATCGACTACAACCTGCAGGCCGGCGATGGCGAGCGTCTGCTGCAGTACAAGATCCTTTCCGACAACCTGCCGGAAGAACACCTGCCGGCGTTCAACGCGCTGCTCAAGCGTGTGGCGCGGCAGGCCATCGACGAAGTCACCCACTGGTTGAACGCCCACGATCAGGGCAAGGACAGAAGCGGCCCCACCAAGCGCTACACCGCGGGTCTTGGCCTCTTTCAGATCAATCAGCCAACGAACATCCAACCGGAGAATTCGGATGAAGCGAAGTAACGCCTTTCTAGCCTTGTGCCTGTCGAGCCTGTTCCTGGCCGCCTGCGGCGGCGGTGGCGGCGGCAGCAGCGCCGCACCGGCCGCCTCGGGCGGTAGTACAGGTGGTGCCACGGGCGGTGGCACGACGGGTGGCGGTACTACTGGCGGGGGTACTACTGGTGGCGGTACCACGGGCGGTGGTGTGTCTCTGGGCGTGCTGGCGCCGGGTGGTGTGAGCCTGCTGCCGAGCGACATTCAGATCGGCGTCGGGCTCGATGTGCGCGGCAGCGGCAGCGGCCTGAGCATCCAGCTCGGCGACATTCAGGGCTTCTCCAGCATCATCCTGAACGGCGTGACGGTGAACACCGACGCGGCCACGTTCCGTGTTGAGGGTGCCACCGGCACCCAGGCGGATCTGAGGCAGGGTCAGCAGGTACTGCTGATCTCCGACGACACCGGCGCGAATGCCGTGGAAGTGCTCTACCGCGCCAACATCAAGGGTGAGCTCACCCAGGTCACCGGCGTGGATACCGCGCTCGGCACCGGCACCCTGGTGGTGCTGGGGCAGTCGGTGCTGGTGGACGCCGCCACGGCGTACTTCGACACTGACCTACCGAGCCTCGCGGCGGGTCAGCTGGTGGAGGTGAGCGGTACGGTCAACGCTGATGGTGATCTGGTGGCCAGCTTCATCGAGCTGCAGACCAGCCTCGATGAGTACAAGGTGGTAGGTACCATCAGCAATGCGGGCGCCAACGGCTTCTCGCTGAACGCGCTCAGCGTGGATACCAGCAGCGCCACGCTCGCGGATTTCGATGGTGCGCCGGCAAATGGTGACGTGGTGGAGGTAAAAGCCGCGCCTTCCGGGTTTACGGCGCCTGATCAGCTCGTTGCCACGCGCGTCGAGCGTCTGCCGCAGCTGTCGGTCGGCACCGGAGCGCTGGCGAATGTGGAGGGCTTCATCGACCGCTTTGATGGAGCGGACGATTTCTCCGTGCAGGGGGTGCCGGTGACCACCGATGGCAGCACCACGTACCTCAACGGCACCGCTGCGAGCCTGGCGCTCGGCGTCAAGGTGCAGGTGGAAGGTAGTACGGATGACGATGGCGTGCTGGTGGCCTCGAGGGTCACTATCCAACGCACGGAAGCGGTGCGTGCGGAAGGTCCTATCGAAGCGCTCGACACCACGAACGAAACGCTCACCGTCCTGGGTGTGGTCTTCGTGACGCGCGACAGCCTGCGGTTGGAAGATGACAGCAGCGCGGGCGTCGACCCACTGACGTTTGCAGATCTCGGCATCGGTGATGAGGTGGAAGTGCGTGGCTATCTCGACGGTGAAACTGTCGTCGCCACCCGCATCGAGCGGGAAGATGCGGCGGACCGGGCGCGGTTGCGGGGCCCCGTCGGCGCCGAAGACGCAGCGGCAGGCACCGTTACCGTGCTTGGCGTGACCATCACCGGGCAGTCTGGCGTTACGCAGTACGAAGACCTGGACGACAACATCATCACCCAGGCGCAGTTTCACGACGCGGTGCAGGAAGGCACGTTTGTGCAGGGCCGGTGGGACAACTATGTCGACACCAACCAGGTGGTGGACGAGCTGAGCGTGGAAGACTGACCGTGAAGCGATGTGGGGCGTTCGTCAGCGCAGGAGCGTCCACAGGCCGATGGCCACGAAGCCGAGGCCGGCGATGATCTGCAACGTGCGCTCGCCTATCCAGTTGGAGACGGCGCCTCCCACCAGCACGCCGAGCCCTGAGGCGGCGATGAGGGCCAGGGAGGCGCCGATGAATACGAGCCATCGGTTCGTATCTTTGTCAGCGGCCAGGAGCATGGTGGCGAGCTGCGTCTTGTCGCCTAGCTCCGCAACGAA
>JAUILW010000322.1 GCA_030432795.1 Gammaproteobacteria bacterium | reverse complement strand
TCGTGTAGGTGGTCTTGAAGTTGACGCGGAGCGCATCAGACGGCTGCCACGCCAGAGTCAGGCGGGCACCCAGGTCTTCCTCGTGATAGTCCTTTGGCCGCCCTGGAGCCTCGTTCTGCCAGATCTTATCGGTATCCGAGTACCGCACCGCCAACCGCGCACCAACCGTGTCGCTCAGCGGGCCAGAGACGAATCCGTCTATATAAAAGCCTTCCTGCTCGAAGTCGTAGCCGCCGGCCACTTTCGCGGCGAACGCCTGACCCGGATCTGCCGAGCGAAACGACACCACACCGGCGGTGGCGCTCTTGCCAAAGTACAGCGACTGCGGCCCTTTGAGCACATCCACCTGCTCGAGGTCGAGAAAGGCCGTCTGCACCATGCGCATGCGGCTGATCTGCACGCCATCGATGTCCAATGCCACCGCGGAGTCGAACGCGGCGCTGATGGCAGAGCTGCCCACGCCCCGCAGGTTGAGCGTGCCGCCAGATCCGGAGCCGCCGGACTGGATATTGAAGTTCGGTACGCGCGCTGCAATCTCCGCGGGCTGGTCGAGTTGATAGTTGTCGAGCTGCTCGCCGCCAATGGACGTCATCGTCACCGGCACGTCCTGCAGCGTTTCATCCTGTCGGCGGGCGGTAACCACCACTTCTTCGAGCACCCGCACTTCGCTGGCAACCGCAACCTCGGAAAAAACTGCACAGGATAGAAATACAAACAAAACAACAGGCGCACATGGCGTGTCGTGCACTCTCAGACGACGCACAGAAGTTCTCCTCAATCCCGCCCGTAGCGCGCCAGGTAGGCACCGAACAACGCCTCTTCCGAAGGCTTGTCCTCAGCAACCGTTCTGACAAGGTGCGTCACGTTTATGAAGTGCTGATAGCCGAGGTTCTCAGAGATCGAATTGCCGCCCCAGGTGCCACAGCCCATGCTGAGGGTAAAGTTCAGCGCGTTGTCGAAGCTGCCGCCGTTACCAAACGTATGCGCCTGGTTGACCAACACGCGAACCACGTCCGTGCGCTCGGCCAGCAGCTGGGCGTTTGCAGCGTTCGCCGTATGGATACCGCAGGAGTGACCACGGCCCTGCACGGCCAGCACGCCATCAACGATGTCCATGGCCTGCGCGAAGTCCCGCGCCCGGTACACGGCGAGCACCAACGACAACTTCTCATCGGCAAACGGTGAGGCAGCATCAAACTGCGGCTCTTCCACCAGAAAGAAGCGCGCGCCGCGCGCCGCTTCGGACAGACCCATGACCTCAGCGAAGACGGCCGCGTCTTTGGCAAGCACCGCCCGGTTCAGCTTGCCGTCCGGCCAGAGCCGCTCACGTATGCGCCCGCGCTCCGCATCGGTGGCACGGTAGGCACCAGCACGCTCGAGCGCCCGCATTGCCGGCTCGTACACGTCGTCGAGAATAACGAGCGAGTTTTCGCTGGAGCACGACGTGGCATTGTCGAAGGTTTTCGACGCGCTGATGCGCGCGGCAGCGGCATCGAGATCAGCGCTGGAGTCGATAATCACCGGCACGTTACCGGCGCCGACGCCGATGGCCGGTGTACCGCTGCGGTAGGCGGCGCGCACGTTGGCCTGCGAGCCGGTGGCAACGATCAGATCCACTGCCTCCATGAGTGCCTGCGTGAGCTGCCGCGTTACCGGCTGCGGCAGCACCTGCACCAGATCCGCCGGCATGCCGATACGCGCAAGCTCAGCGCGCATCACCTCTGCCGTGGCGGCCGTGGTACTCCAACCCGCAGGCGACGGCGCGAGGATGATGGCGTTGCCGCCCTTCACCGCCATCATCGCTTTGTTTACCGGGGTGGCGGAGGGGTTGGTGGACGGCGTAATGGCGCCGACCACGCCCACGGGCTTGGCGATTCTGACGATGCCACGCACAGGATCGTCCTCGATCACCCCCACCGTGCGCACGCGCAGAAGATCGCGCAGCGTGCCGAAGGTCTTGCGCTGATTTTTCACCACTTTGTCGTCGGCGTTGCCGAGCCCGGTGTCCGCGACGGCCTGTTCGGCCAGCCGCCGGGCTGTGTCCGGCCGATACAACGACCAGGCAATGGCGGTCACCGCATCATCGATGCGCGCCTGGTCTGCACCGGCGAGCGAGCCCATGGCCGCACGCGCCCTTTGCATCAATTCTTCGATGATGGCCGCATCTGTGCTCATCGGTACTCCTGTTGGTCTTACGGGCGAAGCGCCTGTTAGAGAATCCGCGAGGCGTGGTCCGCCCAATACCTGTCTTTAAGCAGGCGCTTGTAGAGCTTGCCTGTGGGCAACCTCGGCAGCTCCGCCTCGAAGTCGATAGATCGCGGACACTTATGGCGGGCCAGATGCTCGCGGCAGAACGCCAGCAGCGCCTCCACCGTGGCATCGTTCTGCGGCACCCCATCCATGAGCTGCACCACTGCTTTCACCTCCTCGCCGAGGTCCTCGTTGGGCACGCCGAACACCGCCGCGTCCATCACCATCGGATGGGTGATGAGCAGGTCTTCTGTTTCCTGCGGGTAAATGTTCACGCCGCCGGAGATGATCATGAATGTGGAACGGTCGGTGAGGAACAGATAACCGTCCTTCACGTAGCCCACGTCGCCTACCGTGCTCATGCTTCCGTCTGCGGAGGTGGACTCGCGCGTCTTCTCAGGGTTATTGAAGTAGGAAAACTCGGTAGCGGTCTCGAACCAGAGCTCGCCCGGCTCACCTTCCGGCAGCTCCTGCCCGGCTTCATCGAGCACGTGCAGCGTGCCCAGCACGACCCTGCCCACGGTACCCGGGTGCGCCAGCCACTCCTGGCTATCGCACATGGCAAAGCCCAGGCCCTCTGTGGCGCCGTAGTACTCGATGATGATCGGCCCCCACCAGTCGATCATCTGTTGCTTGACCTGCACCGGGCACGGCGCCGCCGCGTGCACCACCGTTTCGAAGCTCGACAGATCGTAGGCGCGGCGCTGTGCTTCCGGAAGCTTCAACATGCGCGAGAACATGGTGGGCACGAGCTGGCTGTGTGTTACATGGTGCTCGCCCACGAGCTCGAGATAGCGCTCCGGATCGAAGCGCTCCATGACGATGACGGTGCCGCCCATACGCAGCGTCAGGCCGGTCGCTGCCTGTGGTGCCGAGTGGTACAACGGCGCCGGCGAGAGATACACCATGTCTTCGCGGTATTTCCAGATGCCCAGCAAAAACTCGTACAGAGGCAGCGGCTCGCTCGGAAGCGCATCCGGCAGCGGCCGCAGAATGCCCTTCGGCCGGCCTGTGGTGCCGGATGAGTAGAGCATGGACGTGCCGAGACATTCATTTTCGATGGGCGTCGTGGGCTGGCTGGCAAGCGCCGTGTGCAGCTCCGCGAACAGCGCCGCATCCGGCCCGTCGCCGCCCACCACCAGACAACGCGTAACGCCCGGCGCCTGCGCCATGGCCGCCTGCGCGACCGGCAACTTCTCCACCGACGTGATGAGCACCCGCGATTCGCTGTTGTCGAGAATGTAGGCAAGCTCATCGGCCTGCAGGTAGGAATTCACGCAGGTGTAGTAGAGGCCGCTACGTTCGCCTGCCGCGCAGCACGGCAGATATTCCGCGTTGTTCTCCATGAAAATGGCGAAGTGGTCGCGTGGCGCAAGTCCCTGCTGGCGCAGCCAGTGGGCGAGCTGGTTGGCTTGCGCTTCGAACTCGGCATAGGTAACCACCTGGCCGCTGCCGGCCATGATGACCGCCGGGCGCTGCGGATGCTGGCTGGCAAATTTCCCTGGATACATGCATCAGCTCCTGTACAACGTGAGCACGGCACCTGCTGGATCTTCGATGATGCAGCTGCGTCCCCCCTCGCTCGGCGCCCGCAGAATGCGACCACCGCCGGCCTCACAGGCCCGCATCGCTTCTTCGAGGTCGTCGACCGTAACGTAGATCATCCAGTGCGGCGGTAAACTTGCGTTTTCACCGCGTGCATGGCACACGCCAGCCACCGGGTCGTCAGATGTTTGTGAGAACATGTTGAAGTCGTCGTAGCTGCCCATACTTACGGGCTCGGAGCGCCAGCCGAGCACACTTTCATAAAACGCCTTCACATCTTCAGCCGCATCCACCGTGAGATCGACCCAGGCAATTTTTCCGCTCATAGCGTTTGCACCTCAAAGCCGGTGTTCGGGAAATGCACGATGACGCTTCCCGCAGTTGCGTCTTCGCGCTCGATGACGATCTCGTGATCCGTGTGCAGGAGCAGCCGGCCGTGGATGGGGTTGCGCCCATAGTCGTTGGCCGACACCGCCACCGCCGCCCCAGGCTGGCTGCCTTCGGGCGGCACCGGCGCCGCTTCGGAGCCGATCTCCAGCGCTCGTTCCGCGCTGATCTCCTCTGCCGAACCGTGGCCGAAAGCACTGATGCGCTGCATGTACGCACGCACCGTCGGGTAGCCGTCGAGCAGTGCGGCATTGGCCTGGTTACCC
>JAUILW010000321.1 GCA_030432795.1 Gammaproteobacteria bacterium | reverse complement strand
ACCGTATCGCGATGCCCGCGGCGGCCGCGTGACAGGTCGAATTCGACGTTCGCAGGGCGCGTGGCGATGGGGGTGACGGCATCCCACACGCTCTGCGGCAGCGGCGCCCGGCCGAGGTTGGTGTGAATCAGGGTGCCGGTGAGATTGAACACCGGCGTGAGCGAAGCATTTCCCAACTGCTTGCCGACTGCCGCGACATAGCCCGCGGCATCTGCGGCCCAATCGGCCGCCTCGCCGGCGCTGCGAAAGCCGGCCTGCAGGTCGCGCAGCGCCGATTTCACCCGTGCAGCGCCATGCGCCGCAACGAGGTCTGCAAGCTCCGGGGTTTTCATCAGCCGGTCTATGCCGGGCAGGTGGCGAAGGTCGATGGCTTTGATCCGTGTGGGCTTGTAGGCATTCTATCGTCAACGAAGGCAAAGTCAGGAGGCCGCATGGCTACCCAGATCCCTGCACAGGGCACCGATTGGCAGACCTTGCAGGCGGACATGCTTGCCGCTCGCGGCAACGATGTGGCCTGGAAGGACGGCCGCGCCGCGGTATACGTGTTCCATTCCGGCGACGATGTGATGGGCGTGGCGCATGACGCGTACGGTATGTTCATCGCCGAGAACGGCCTCGGGCCGGCGGCGTTTCCGAGCCTCAAGCGCATGGAGAGCGAGGTCATCAGTATCGCGCTCGACCTGCAGCAGGCGCCAGATGGTGCGGCGGGCTGCATGACCTCCGGCGGCACGGAGAGCATCGTCATGGCCATGAAGGCCTGCCGCGACTGGTCGGCGGCCAACCGCCCGGTTCAGGGGATACCCAAAGTCGTAGTGCCCTACAGCGCCCATCCGGCCTTCAACAAAGGTGCGCACATGCTGGGCATGGAGGTGGTGCGCGTGCCCACCGCCGATGGCTACCTTGCGGATGTGGATGCCATGGCCGAGGCCGTGGATGCGCGCACCGTCATGGTGGTCGGCTCGGCGCCATGCTTTCCGTATGGGGTGATCGACCCCATCGAGCGCCTCGGCCAGCTCGCGGAGTCGGCAGGCCTGTGGCTGCACGTGGATGCCTGCGTGGGTGGATACCTGAACCCGTTCATGCGGGAAGTGCATGCCGAGGCAGGCCGTGAGCCTCTGCCGGTATGTGACTTTTCCGTGCCTGCGGTTGCCTCGATCTCCCTGGATCTGCACAAGTACGGCTACGCGGCGAAAGGTGCGAGCACCGTGCTGTACCGGCAGAAAGCCTATCGCGATGCGCAGGTGTTCCACTTCGAGGACTGGCCGTGCGGGCACATGTACACGCCGACGCTGGCCGGTACGCGCCCGGGCGGCGCCATCGCTGCGGCGTGGGCGGTGCTGCACTATCTGGGCCGGTCCGGCTATGTGGCCCGCGCTCAGCGGATCGATGCGGTGCGCCGTCGCTTGGAGAACTTCTGCGCCGCCGAAGGGCTTACGGTGTTCGGTGACCCGGGCCTTTCGATCATCGCCTTCGGCGACGAGCGCGGCGATATCCTGGCCGCGGGTGAAGGCCTTTACGCCGAGGGTTGGTTTTCCAGCCGCGTGCAGAACCCGGACGGTATCCAGTACATGATCTCGCCGGAGCACGACCGGAGCATTGATGCGTACCTCGACGTGCTCGGGCGGTGTGTGAGCGACGCCCGGGCTGGCCGGCTGCGTCGTGGCGGTGCCATCAGCTATTCCTGAAGAGTTATTCCTGAACGCCCTAAAAGCGCCTTTACATATTTCGATTTGGTACTAGACGCCAATCGATTAAACCGATTAGGATGCTTTCCAACGCTTCAAAACGATTTAACCGATGCAACCGATTGAAACGGTTTGCCTCACCGGAAAGTCGCTTGAAGTAGAGGGAACGGGAATACGGGGATGAAGAGCATGGCGAGAATCGCGGGATCAGGCAGCAGTGCACGCAAGTCGGTGTTCACACCGAACGAGGTTGCAGAGCTGCTCATGGTCTCGCCGATCACCGTGCGTCAGTGGGCCCAGAAGGGTCTCATCGAAGCGCAGACCACCGCTGGCGGTCACCGGCGCTTCACCCTCGAGGCGGTTCGGCGGTTTGCTGACGAGCGCAACATCGACCTTGGTGATGCGCTCGGACGCGACGGCGCGACGCTTCTGGTCGTTGATGACGATCAGCAGCTCAACAGCTTCCTCAAAGCGCTTTTCCAGACCCAGGTAGACGGGCTGACCGTGCACACCGCGTTCGATGGCTTCCAGGCCGGACGCATGGTGCAGGCACATCAGCCGGACGTGGTGCTGCTCGACGTGATGATGCCCGGTATGGATGGCGTCGCGGTATGCAACAACATAAAGGACGACCCGCAAACAGCGCATACGCGGGTGATCGGCATGACGGGTTTCCACTCCCCGGAGCTGGAAAGCCGCATGCTGAGAGCCGGCGCGCAGTTGCTGCTGAAGAAGCCCTTCAGCAACGACGAGGTGATCGAAGCCTGCGGGTTTGAAAGCGCGGTAACCGCCTGACGGTGGGCGCCGGAATGACGAACGGAGGAGTCATGTACGCACAAAGAACCATATCCACGGACAGCAATGCGTCTGATGTGAACAAAGCCAGCGGTTGGGACGACGACGCCTTCGAGGAGGCCGTGAAGGCCAACGAATCGGTGCGCGACACAGCCGACGCCACCGACATGTACCTCGGTGAGATCGGTCGGGCGCAACTGCTCTCGGCGGAGGAGGAGAAAACCCTGGCCCGCAAGGTGCAGAAGGGTGACATGGCGGCGCGCGCCCGGATGATCGAGAGCAACCTGCGTCTGGTGGTGAAGATCGCCCGGCGTTATCTGAACCGCGGCCTGCCGCTGCTCGATCTCATCGAGGAAGGCAATCTGGGTCTGATCCGCGCGGTGGAAAAATTCGACCCGTCCAAGGGTTTCCGCTTCTCCACCTATGCCACCTGGTGGATTCGTCAGGCGGTGGAACGCGGGCTGATGAACCAGGCCAAGACCATCCGCCTGCCCATCCACATCGCCAAGGAGCTCAACGGCTACCTGCGCGCTTCCCGGGAGTTGTCCCAGAAGCTCGATCA
Source organism: Gammaproteobacteria bacterium (assembly GCA_030432795.1). GTDB lineage: Bacteria > Pseudomonadota > Gammaproteobacteria > Pseudomonadales > Azotimanducaceae > SYFY01. Next base: position 1,407 of record JAUILW010000321.1, on the reverse strand, counting down.
CGAGCCTACGGCCGAAGAGGTTGCAGATCTGGTGGACAAGCCGGTAGAGGACGTGCGACAGCTCCTGGAGCTTGCGGACAACATCGCCTGCACGGAGATCTCCGTACTCGAGCCGGAGCGCAATTCCTGGGATACCTTCGAAAACGAGAAGTCGGAAGACCCATGGGAGTTTCTGCAGTGTGATCAACTCAAAGAACACCTCGAGCGCTGGCTCGACCGGTTGCCGGAGAAGTCCCTCGATGTGCTGTCCCGTCGGTTTGGCCTGCGCGGCCACGACATCACCACGCTCGAGGAGGTGGGTAAGGCCATCGGTTTGACGCGCGAGCGGGTGCGGCAGATTCAGGTGGATGCGCTGAAGGAACTGCGCACCATGATGATGGAAGAGGGCTTCGAGCAGGAAGGCGTCCTGCTCTGAGACAAGGCCATATGGTCTGAGGCAAGTCGCGCTCATCGGTTACACTCGCAGGCTTAGCACGCGGAGGTACCGATGAGCACAAGCCCACTACACGGGCGCAGCCTGGCGTTCGTTGGCCTCGGGGTAATGGGCTACCCGATGGCCGGTCACCTGGCGCACGCTGGTGCCGAAGTTCAAGTATTCAATCGTACTGCCGCCAAGGCAGAAACCTGGTGCGCCGAGCACCCGGGCGCCGCTGCCCCGACCCCGCGCGAAGCGGCCGCTGATGCGGACATCGTCTTTCTTTGCGTGGGCAACGATGATGACGTGCGCAGCGTGGTATTCGGCAGCGACGGTGTGTTGGCCGGCATGTCGCCCGGTGCGGCGCTGGTGGATCACACCACAGCGTCTGCGGAGCTCGCCCGGGAGCTTGCCCGCTCCGCGTCGGAGCAGGGGTTGGGTTTTCTCGATGCGCCGGTATCCGGTGGGCAGGCAGGTGCGCAGAATGGTCAGCTCACCGTCATGGTCGGCGGCGAGGCAGATACGTATGCTGCGTGCGAGCCGGTCATGCGCGTGTATGCAAAGCAGATCAAACTGCTCGGCAGCGCCGGCAGCGGTCAGCTCGCGAAGATGGTCAATCAGATCTGTATCGCTGGGGTTCTTCAGGGTTTGAGCGAAGGGGTAGCCTTTGCCGAGGCCGCGGGTCTCGATGTTGACGAGGTGGTGGAAGTCATCCGCGAGGGTGCCGCGCAGTCGTGGCAGATGAACAACCGCGCGCACACCATGGCGCGCGACGCCTTCGAGTTCGGTTTCGCGGTGGACTGGATGCGCAAGGATCTCGGTATCGCTCTGGAAACCGGTCGCGCGCTGGGTGCCCGTCTGCCACTCACGGCGCTGGTGGATCAGTTCTACGGCGATGTGCAGAGCATGGGCGGTGGCCGCTGGGATACCTCGAGCCTCGTGCGCCGCCTGCGCGACCGGCGATGACCTTCAGCAACCTGCCGATCGATATC
>JAUILW010000320.1 GCA_030432795.1 Gammaproteobacteria bacterium | reverse complement strand
GTGATGGCGTTGCGCACCTCGATTTCACGGGTGACCGCACCTTCCAGCTCATCTCCGTAGCGATCCAGCGGCACGACGGTGTAGTAGTAGCTTGCAGACTTCAGATCCAGCCGATCCTCGAACCAGGTGAGGCCGGCGTCGAACTGCTCGCCCAACGGCAGCCCGTAGGCTTTCTCCGGGCCGATGGCGAATACGTTGCGGTAGACGCGGTAGCCGCCTTCGGCGTTGGCCATCGGCTCCCATACCAGGCGCACGGCCTGGGTGTTGGGTGTCTGTACCGCGTGCAGGCCGGAACCCGGATCGGCGCGCTCGCCCTGCCAGGGCACGTAGGGGGCCACCAGCGTAGCGCTGCGGTCTGCCCATGGCGGTTGGCTGACCTGGTCGAGGTCCTGTGAGGCTGGGTCCACCGTCCACACCATCGGTCCAAAAACGGTAAACGCCAGCAGGGCCAGCACGATGTACAGCGAGAACAGGGCGCGGCGATTGGCCTTGAGGCGAACCCAGGCATCCTGCCAGTAGGACAGCGACGGGCGCGATAGCGTCTGGGTGGAGCGATCGACGTGCAGCGGCTCGAAGTCTTCGGCGCGATAACTCTCGGCCATCAGTTGAGCCTCACCCGTGGATCTACGAAGCCGTAGATGATGTCCACCGCGATCACCATGAACACGAGGAACGCGCCGTAGAACACCGTCGTGCCCATGATTACGGTGTAGTCGAGCTGCTGCACGGCCTGCACGAAGTAGCGGCCAAGCCCTGGAATGGCGAACACCAGCTCCACCACGAAACCGCCGGTGGTGATGGCGGCGATGGCAGGGCCGAGTACCGTGATCACCGGCAGCACGGCGTTGCGAAGCTGGTGCTTGGTGAATATGCGCGTGGGCGGCAGCCCCTTGGCCTTGGCTGTGCGCACGAAGTCGGAGTTGACGATTTCCAGCATGGACGAGCGCATGAGTCGGGTGAGGTAGGCCATAGTCGACAGCCCGAGCACGAGGGACGGCACGAGCATGTGTGCCACCGATCCCCAGCCGCCGACAGGCAGCAGCGTCACACCGAGGAAGGTATTCAGGTTGACCAGCCCCAGCTGGCTGATGGCGGCAACGACGAAGCTCGGTACCGAGATGCCGAGGATGACTAGAAACATGATGATCACATCCGGCAGGCGGTTGCGGTACAGCGCCGTCAACGCGCCCCACAACACGCCGCCGAGGCCGGCGAACACCACGGCGAGCAGGCCGAGCGTTGCCGATACCGGGAAGTGCTCGCGGATGATGTCGTTGACGAGACGGTTTTTCTGTACGAAGGAGATGCCGAAGTCTCCCTTTGCCAGATTGCCGAGGTAGATGAAGTACTGTTCGAGTCCGGATTTGTCGAGGCCGTACTTGGCCTCCAGGTTGGCGCGGATTTCCGGCGACACGGCTTTGTCGGACGCCAGCGGGTCGCCGGGCACGAGGTGCATGGCGATGAACGTCGCGGTGGCGATGAACCACACCGTGATGATGCCCTGAAAAAGCCGTTTAGCGGTGTAGCGCCACATATCCCCTAATCGTTCTCGTTATTCTTACAAGACGGCCCAGCGCGTAGACCCATCAACTCGCGTCGGCCTCGATCCAGGCATAGCGCAGATCAGGATCAGCTCCCACAACCCGGCGCACGAGGCCTTTCAGCTGTGGGTGGGTGACGTAGGACTGGCCGCGCTCATAGTGCGGCAGCAGCACCACCTCGTCGTAGAGGATCTGCTGCATGCGCGCGAACGCTTCCATTCTTTCGGTCTGGTTCATGGAGTTCTGCGCCACGTCCACCAGTGCATCGTACTCGTCGTTCTTCCAGCTACCGTGGTTGTTGCGGTTCCAGGACGCAAACAAATCACCGAACGTGAGCGGATCGTTGTAGTCCGGGCCCCACCCGGCCATGACGATGTCGAAGTCTTTATTGGTCATCTTCTCCAGGCGCTGCTTGAAGATCTGCGCGTCGATCTTCACGTCCAGCCCCAGGGTTTCCTTGTACACGGCCTGGAAGTACTCGGCCTGGGTCTTGCTGATCGGCGTGTCGCCGATGAGCATGGTGATGGTGGGGACTTCCTCCACGCCGAGCTCTTTCTTGGCAAGCTCCAGGTGCTCGAGGGCGCGCACGCGGTCGAGTTCCTGCTTGGGCTCGCCGTATTCACGTCGGAACGGTTCGTTCACCCCTGGCAGGTACACCGGGAACAGCGATTTTCCGGGCAGGTAGCCCGGCAGCTTGATCACCCGGTTGACCAGCTCGCCGGAGTCGGTAACGAGCTGCATGGCGCGCCGCAGGTGCCAGCTGCGGGTAACGCGGTGGGGCTGGTGGTTGAACTCCAGGTAGAACAGCGAGCCATCCTGAAAACGGCGGATGTGAAAATTGTTCTCCATCGCCGAGGACAGTTGCTCAGCGCCGAGTCCGGTATAGGCGATCTTGCCGTCCTTGAAGAAGTTGAACCGCGCGTGGGTATCCTGGGTGATGTAACCCACCTTGATGGCGTCGAGCTTCACCGCGTCGCGGTTCCAGTAGTGCTCGTTCTTCACCATCATCATGCTGGCGCCGTGCACCCAGCTGGTGATCCTGAAGCGGCCGTTGTAGAGCAACTCGTGCGCGTCGGCGCTGTAGCGCCCATTGGTCTTGCGAAAGAAGTCCTCGCGGATGGGATAGAAGGTCTGGAATGCCACCAGCTTGTCGAAAAATGCCGTCGGGCGGGCCAGCTCCACCTTCAGCGTATGGTCATCCAGCGCCTGTACGCCGAGTGCATCCAGCGGCATGTCGCCGTTGCTCACCGCCTCGCCGTTTTTCACGTAGTGCATCATGAATGCGTATTCGGAAGCCTCCGCCGGGTCTGCAGCCTTGCGCCAGGCGAATACGAAGTCATGGGCGGTAACCGGCTCGCCGTCGCTCCACCGGGCATCCTTGCGCAGCCAGAAGGTGGCGTTCAGCGCTTCGATCTCCCAGCGCTCGGCGACGCCCGGAATGAGCTGTGAGTGCTCATCGTAGGCGAGCAGCCCTTCCATCACGTGGCCGAGCACCCGGCCGCTGATCTGGTCCGCGCGCTGGGTGCTGTCGAGCTGTGGGGGCTCATCTTCGAACGCGATGGTCACCATGTTGAGCGCAGGCTCGATGGCGGAGCTGCTGCCCGAATCACTGCCTACCAGACTTGCCAGGGCGTCCAGCACGAACATCAGGGCGCCGAGCCCGAGCACTGCGATGGCGGCGAAGGTCAGGAGTTGTTTGCCGGCAGACTTGGCAAACCCCGGCTCGTCGGTGGCGACTTCAGGCATGCGGTGTTCTCAGGTGGACTGCTGCTTGAGGAGGTTACCGACAACGCGCTCGAGGTGCATCAGGCTGTTGCACTCGTCCACCTGGTGACAGTAGGCGCCGTAGGTGCGCATGACCGAGTCGCCCACGTTCCAGGCGTTTTTGGACTCCGGATTGAGCCAGATGACCCGCTTCGCGCGGTCGTACATCTCTTTGAGGATTTCCTGGTGGTTTTCGCCGTAGTTGTTGCGCGCATCCCCCAGGATGATGATGGTCGTGCGATTGTCTACATCGTCCAGGCAGTTGCGCTTGAAGTCTTTCAGCGCCTGACCGTAGTCCGTGCTGCCGCCGGAGTAGTCGCGCAGCACCTTGGAGATGGCGTCTTCAATGTTGTTGCGCTCGAAGAGTTCCGTCACTTCAGCAAGGTCTGAGGAAAAGGCGAAGGAACGTACCTTCGGCATCACCTCTTCCAGGCTGTACAGGAACATCAGCATGAAGCGGGCGTAGTTGGCCACCGAACCGGATACGTCGCAGATGGCGAATACCCGCGGCCGGTCCACCTTCACGGATTTCCAGTGCAGGTTGAAGATGGCGCCGTCGTAGGCCATGTTGTTGCGCAGGGTGCGAGGCAGGTTGAGCTGGCCGCGCTTGAAGACCTTCTTGCGACGGCTGTGCATAGTGGCCAGCCGCTTGGCCATCTTGTAGACGATTTCCTGGATCAGCCGGAACGAGCGGTGCTCCACGTTCGACAGTTTGACCTTGCGCAGCAGCTCTTCGCGCAGCCGCTTGCCGGAGGCGTCGGCGTGCAGCAGAAACTGCCGTTCTACATAGTCGCGCACTTCCTCGCGCAACCAGTCGCGACGCCGGCCGAGCTCCTGGCCCAGTCGCCGGGAAGGCACCGCTGGTGCTTCCTTGAGATCCGTTATCTCTCGGTTCAGCTCGCCGAGGCCCATTTCGTCCATCATGCGGCGGGCGAACAGCCCTTTCTGGGTGAACACCTGGATTTCCCGCACATCCACCGCCTCGCCGGCGTTGGCCATGGCGACCGCAAGCTCTACCCGCGAGTTGCCCATGAGCAGCTTGCCCAGAGCGGAGGTTGCATCGGCCATCTCGCCGGGGCCGAGATCTTCCTCTTCCTGCTCGTCTGCCAACAGGTCGCGGTCGCGCGGTTTGCCTTTGGCTTTGCCCTTGGATTT
>JAUILW010000319.1 GCA_030432795.1 Gammaproteobacteria bacterium | reverse complement strand
CGGATGCGAGAAGTCGAAGCGCAGCCGTTCATCGTTGACCAGCGAACCCTTCTGCTGGACGTGCGGACCCAACACTTCGCGCAGCGCCGCATGCATGAGATGCGTCGCGGAATGGTTGCGGCGAATCCGATTGCGCCGTGCTTCATCTACAACCGCTTGCGCCTGCAGGCCCACCTGCACGCTGCCCCGTTCCACATCTCCGATGTGCAGGAACTGTTGGCCCGCGATCTGCGTGTCGCGCACGCGGAAGGTGAAATCCGCTCCCTCGATGCTTCCAACATCGCCTACCTGGCCGCCGGACTCCGCGTAAAACGGCGTGTGGTCGAGCACCAGTACACCATCATCACCCGCGTTGAGTGCCTGCGCAGATTTGCCATTAGCGTCGAATACGCCGGTCACCGAGCCTGCGTGTTCGATCGCGGTATACCCTTCAAAAACTACCTGGCCGGAAGTCTGCACCACCTGTCCAAGGCTCGCGGTGAAGCGGGTGGCTGCTTTACCCAATGCACGCTGCTCGTTCATCGCGGCATCGAACCCCGCCATATCGCATTGCAACCCGCGCTCGCGGGCAATATCGGCGGTGAGATCCACGGGAAAGCCGTAGGTGTCGTAGAGCTTGAACAGCAGTGCACCCGGCAGCGTATCGCCGTCGAGACTCGCAATGGCGTCTTCCAGCAGCCCCATACCCCGCGCCAGCGTCTCCGCAAAACGCGCCTCCTCACGGCGCAGCGCATCTACCACCTCGTCGCGCTTCTCCACCAGCAACGGGAACGCCTCTCCCATCTCCGTGATCAGAGGATCGACCAACGCATGAAAGAAAGGCTCCTGAATGCCGAGCTTGTGTCCGTGGCGCAGCGCTCGACGAATAATGCGGCGTAGCACATACGCCCGATCTTCGTTACCCGGCAGGACGCCATCGGCAATGAGGAACGCCGCGGAGCGGATGTGATCGGCAATCACACGCACCGATGCGTTCGCCAGAATCGCGTCGACGTCGTTGATACCCGCCCGCTGGCCCGCTGCGGTCATGACTCCGCGAAACAGGTCGGTCTCGTAGTTGCTGTGAACATGCTGCAGAACCGCGGCTATCCGCTCGAGGCCCATGCCCGTATCCACACCGTGCTGCGGTAGCGGTTCGAGCGTGCCGTCGGCGGAGCGATCGAACTGCGGGAACACGAGGTTCCAGAACTCGACATAGCGGTCGCCATCCTCCTCCGGGGTACCGGGCAAACCGCCTTGCACATCCGGCCCATGATCGTAGAACAGTTCGGTACATGGACCGCACGGGCCGGTATCACCCATGGTCCAGAAGTTGTCTTCAATATCGATGATGCGATCGTCCGTGAGCCCCACCTCATCTCGCCAGATGGCACGCGACTCGTCATCCGTGGGGTGCACCGTGACCCAGATTTTTTCTTTCGGCACCATCAGCACTTCGGTAACGAACTCCCAAGCCCAGGTGATCGTTTCCCGCTTGAAGTAGTCGCCAAAGCTGAAGTTGCCAAGCATCTCGAAGAACGTGTGATGTCGCGCGGTGTAGCCCACGTTCTCCAGATCATTGTGCTTGCCGCCCGCACGCACCACCCGCTGGGTGGACACCGCGCGCTTGAAACCCAGGTCTTCCTTGCCAAGCAGCGCATCCTTGAACTGGTTCATGCCTGCGTTGGTAAAGAGCAGCGTCGGATCGTTGTGCGGCACGAGACTCGACGAAGGGACGATGGTGTGCCCTTTGCCTTCGAAGAACCGCAGATAAGCCTCGCGAATATCCTTTACCTGCATGCGAGGCCTCCGATCCGAACACTCATGACGTGTACGCCTGAAAAAAAACGGCGGCAAGTATAGCGGCGTGGAATCGCGCCGTCGCGGCCCGCTTAGAGGGAAATCACCCTAACGCTGATCGCCCAGACAGGCGTAGATCAGGTCCGCGGAGAAGCCCCGGCGGGCCAGATACCGAGCCTGGCGGCCCCAGTCCTCGCGGCTGTCGGGTGCTACTTTGAACCGCTTTTCCAGCGCTCTGGAAGCACGTCCGGCCCAGAATCCCTGTTCATGCGTGAGGTGCTCATCGATGGTGTCATCGGCCACCTCGCGCTGGCGTAACTCCTGACGGATGAGAATGGGACCATAGCCGCGCTCAATGCGGCTGCGCACGAAGCTTTCAACGAACCTGTCTTCGGATTGCAGCCCCTCTTCGGCGAGCTGCGCCACCGCTCGATGCGCCAGGTCGCGGTCGATCCCCTTACGTTCCAGCTTGTCCACAAGCTCGCCACGGCTGTGCTCGCGATTGGCCAGGGCACGCATGGCAATCTGACGGGCTTCGATAGATCGATCTACCCGTAGATCCGACTCCGCCTGAGCAGCCAACTCAGCGTCATGCAGCGACGCGTCGAAACCGTGTGCCGCGCCAGAGGCCGCCAGGTCATGATGACGCAGCAGCCTCAGGTGCGGAGTTGCCTCAGAGCGTCTCACCGCTCGGCTCCGGTACCAGCACTTCGTCTTCCGAGACGCCAGCCCTCTTCACACCCGGCAGCAGTTGTGCACGCACCTGCCGCTCGATCTCCTGACTCACCTCAGCATGCTCTTCAAGATAGTCAGCGGCATTTTTACGCCCCTGGCCGATGCGGTCATTGCCGTAGGCATACCAGGCGCCGGACTTCTCAATGAGCCCCTGCTGCACCCCGAGATCGAGCACTTCCCCCATATGGTTGATGCCTTTGCCGTACAGAATCTGAAACTCCGTCTGCCGGAACGGTGGTGCGACCTTGTTTTTCACCACTTTCACACGGGTTTCGTTACCCACCACCTCGTCGCCTTCCTTCACCGCGCCGATGCGGCGAATGTCCAGACGCACGGAGGCATAGAACTTCAGCGCGTTACCACCCGTAGTGGTTTCCGGCGAGCCGAACATCACGCCGATCTTCATACGAATCTGGTTGATGAAGATGACCAGCGTGTTGGAATTCTTGATGTTGCCCGTCATCTTGCGCAACGCCTGACTCATGAGGCGCGCCTGCAGGCCGACGTGCGAGTCGCCCATTTCTCCTTCGATCTCAGCCTTTGGCGTGAGTGCCGCCACGGAGTCGACGACCACCACATCCACCGCGCCAGAGCGCACGATCATGTCGCAGATCTCCAGCGCCTGCTCACCGGTATCCGGCTGCGAAACCAGCAGATCATCGGTGTCCACACCCAGAGACTGAGCGTAGATCGGATCCAGCGCGTGTTCTGCGTCGATGAACGCACAGGTGCCACCGGCTTTCTGTGCCTCAGCGATGACCTGCAGCGTGAGCGTCGTTTTACCCGACGACTCCGGGCCGTAGATCTCGACGATGCGGCCGCGCGGTAACCCGCCGATGCCAAGCGCAATATCGAGACCCAGGGAACCGGTGGAGATCGCGGGAATCGACACCAGCTCGCGATCTCCCAGGCGCATCATGGACCCCTTACCGAACTGACGCTCGATCTGCGCAAGGGCTGCGTTCAGCGCACGATCGCGGTTGGGATCATTGCCATCCTTTCCTGCTGCATTGCTGACTGCGTCGAGTTTGGATTGACTTCGGGCCATGACGTCTCCTTCGAACTTGATACCGGGCGCTGGTGCTATCGGCTGGTCGTGTAGTTGCGTGTGTAGTTGCGGGTTCAGTTGGTTTTTGTCGCCGCTCTCCAAGCGGACGACTACTGTATATCCAGACAGTTGGCGTTCGCAAGTGGATTTTCCGTCGATCAGCCAATTTCCTACATCGCACCGCGCGCCCGGCGCACAGTTGACGCACTCCGGCGGGATTTGCTTCACTCGCGCCACCTTGCGAACCGGCAGCACACGTGACCGCGCGCACCGAACATACGCCCATGATGCGCCAATACCTGGCGATCAAGGCGGATCACCCAAACGAATTGCTGTTCTATCGCATGGGGGATTTCTATGAGCTGTTCTTCGATGACGCACAACGCGCCGCCGAGCTGCTCGACATCACCCTCACCGCCCGCGGCCAGTCAGCGGGCAAGCCGATCCCCATGGCCGGGGTGCCCTTCCATGCCGCCGACAACTATCTGGCGCGCCTGGTGCGCATGGGCCACAGCGTGGCCATCTGCGAGCAGGTGGGCGATCCGGAAACCAGCAAAGGCCCCGTGGAGCGGCGCGTGCAGCGAATTGTCACACCGGGCACGCTCACCGAAGAGGCGCTGCTCGACGACGGGCAGGACAGCCAGCTCGCCGCCATCGCCCGCACCGGTGCAGGCGCAGGTGTGGCGTTGCTCAGCGTCAGCAGCGGACGGTTCGCCGGCTTTGCCGCGGCGGATGTCGATGACGCGCTGCAGCGGTTGGCGCGCTACGACGTGAGCGAGGTGCTGGTGGGGGATGACGACGTCGAGCACGCCGTGCGTGCAACCGCCCGCTGGCCGTGCGTGCGTCGCCTGGACGGCCCCGCATTCGACAGTGAGCTCGGCTATCGGCTGCTGCGCCGCCACTTCGATCGCACGGACCTGGGCGC
>JAUILW010000318.1 GCA_030432795.1 Gammaproteobacteria bacterium | reverse complement strand
GCGCTGACGCTGTTCGGCTGGATCGCCTGGTGTGTGCCGATCATGCTCGGCTTCGCCGGTTGGCGGGTGATCAAGCAGCGCCACGATTCGCCGAACTGGCAACAGTCCACGGCCCGCACTGTTGGGTGGGCGGTGTTTTTCGCTTCGGCCTGCGTGCTCGTGCAGATGCACTTTCTCTCCTCGCAGGCGTTGCCGGCAGGTACCGGCGGCATGCTCGGCCAGTGGTTGGTGGACATCGGCTTGCCGGTGCTGGGCTGGGTGGGACTCACCCTGCTCGCCGTCGCGCTAGCGCTCATAGGCATGCAGGCTGCAGCCGGCTTTTCCTGGGTACACGTGGCGGAGCGAACCGGTGTAGCCATCTATGCACTGGGGCAGGGCGCGGTGCGCCTGTACGACCAGGTCATCGACTGGTGGCGGGCACGGCCACCGCGAAAGGTCGCAGAGCCGGCGCAGACGCCGCGCACCCCGGCATCGGCAGCCGCCTCTGAAAGCAGACCCCGGCTGGAGACCGCAGCGCCTGCTGCTGCACGTACCGCACCCCTCATCCAGGCGCCCGCACCGCCGGTAAAACGCAAAGCGCAGCAGAAGTCGCTGTTCAGGAGTTCCACCGCCGATGGATTGCCGGAGATGGATCTCCTCGATGACAAGCTCGACTCGGACGCGGCCGGGTATTCACCAGAGTCGCTGGAGGCCATGTCGCGGCTGCTGGAGATCAAGCTGCAGGATTTTGGCGTGCAGGCTGAAGTGGTGTCGGTGCTGCCTGGACCGGTGGTCACGCGCTTCGAGATTCAGCCGGCTGCCGGGGTGAAGGTGCAGAAGATCAGCGCTCTGGTCAAAGACCTGGCACGCTCGTTGGCGGTGATCAGCGTGCGGATCGTCGAGGTGATTCCCGGTAAATCCGTGGTCGGCATCGAGATTCCCAACGAGGATCGCGAAACCGTGCGGCTGAAGGAACTGCTCACCAGCGAGGCCTTCCAGGAGGCAAAGTCGCCGCTCACGTTGGCGCTCGGCAAGGATATTGCCGGCGAAGCCATCATCGCCGATATCAGTCGCATGCCGCACCTGCTGGTGGCCGGTACCACCGGTTCGGGTAAATCCGTGGGTGTGAACGCGATGCTCCTGAGCATCCTCTACAAGGCCACACCGGAAGAAGTGCGCCTGATCATGGTCGACCCGAAGATGCTGGAACTGTCAGTGTACGAGGGCATCCCCCACCTGCTTACGCCGGTAGTCACGGACATGAAGGAAGCGGCGCATGCGCTCAACTGGTGCGTGGCGGAAATGGAGCGTCGCTACCGCCTGATGGCTGCCCTTGGGGTGCGCAACATCGCCGGCTACAACCGCCAGGTGCGTGATGCGGAGAAGAACGGCTCGCCGCTCGTCGATCCTCTGGCGCCCGACCCGGAACTCGCGGATCAGCTGACGACATTGCCGCTCATCGTCGTGGTGATCGACGAGTTTGCGGACATGATGATGATCGTTGGCAAGAAGGTGGAGCAACTCATCGCCCGTATCGCGCAAAAAGCGCGGGCGGCAGGTATCCATCTGGTGCTCGCAACGCAACGCCCGTCGGTGGACGTAATCACTGGCCTGATCAAAGCCAACATTCCTACCCGCATCAGCTTTCAGGTGTCGTCCAAGGTGGACTCGCGCACCATTCTTGACCAGGGCGGTGCCGAGCAGCTGCTCGGACATGGCGACATGCTGTACCTGCCGCCGGGCACGGCGCTGCCTATGCGCGTGCATGGGGCATTCGTATCGGATGAGGAGGTGCACCGGGTGGCCGCTGACTGGCAGGCACGTGGTGAGCCGAACTACGACCCGAGCGTGCTCACCGGCGGAGACGACGAGCCGTTCGTGACCATCGACGAAGGTGGTACAGGCGACACCGAGCAGGACGATCCGCTGTACGACGAAGCGGTAGGCTTCGTGCTGGATTCTGGCCGCGCCTCCATATCTTCTGTCCAGCGCAAGCTGCGGATTGGCTACAATCGCGCTGCTCGCCTCATAGAGGCAATGGAAATGGCGGGGGTAGTCAGCACCATGAACTCCAATGGCAGCCGTGAGGTTTTGGTTCCCAGGCGTGAATAAATTCATCGTAGTCGGACTGTTGTTGGTTGCCTCCGTACAGGCGACAGCAGAATCTGCTACGCAGACGGTCAGCGACTTCCTCGCCTCTCTGGACCAGTTTGCTTCCACCTTCGAGCAGTCTGTGCAGGGCGCGCACGGTGAGCTCATCGAGTACACCACGGGCCAGTTCCTCCTCGACCGGCCACGCTTTCGCTGGCAGGTGGAAGATCCTTACCCGCAGATCATCGTTTCCGACGGCGATAAACTCTCCATTTACGATCCGGACCTCGAGCAGGTCACGGTTCGGTCCGTACAAGATGCGCTTGCCGGCACCCCCCTCGGCCTGCTGGCGCGGGGCGATGTGAACCTCAAAGAGGAGTTTCAGGCGGAGGAGCGCGCGAATGATGCTTCAGCACGCCATTTCGTGCTGACCAGTCTGGATGCGCAAGCGCCATACCGACGCATCGAGCTGTGGATCGACGGGCAACAATTGCTGCGTATCGAAGTGCTGGACCACTATGACCAACGTCTACGAGTGGTGTTCACCGCCGACCCGGTGCGCCCGCAGGGCGAACGCCCTTTCGAGCTGGACCTGCCGGAAGGTGTCGAGGTGGTGGAGGGGTGAACGACGGCATGCGGCCGTTGGCGGACGTGTTGCGCCCGGCGACCCTCGACGAGTTTGTGGGCCAGTCGCACCTTCTCGGACCAGGTAAACCCCTGCATGCGGTGCTGCAGAGCCGGCGGCTCGGTTCGCTCATCCTGTGGGGCCCACCCGGCACCGGTAAGACGACGTTGGCCCGCCTGTTGGCGCACCATTGTGATCTCGAACTTTCATCGATCTCCGCCGTACTCTCCGGCGTAAAGGAAGTACGCGCTGCCGTGGAGCAGGCGCGCATTCGCCAGGCCAACGGCCGGCAGACTGTGCTCTTCGTCGACGAGGTGCACCGATTCAACAAGGCACAACAGGATGCATTTCTGCCGCATGTGGAAAACGGCACCGTCACGTTCATCGGCGCCACCACAGAGAACCCGTCCTTCGAGGTCAACTCGGCTCTGCTGTCCCGCGCCCGCGTGCTCGTGCTGAAAGCGTTCCAGACCTCTGAGCTTGCGCAGATTCTCGAGCGGGGTGCGCGCCATCTGGATGTACGTGTTGAAGACCAGGCTGCCGAACTTCTGGTGGCGCACGCCGATGGCGATGGCAGGCGGCTCCTCAACCTACTTGAGGTGGCGCAACAGATGGCCGAAGCGGGCGTCGTGACCCAGGCGGACGTCACCGGTGTGCTGGGTGAGCGCAGCCGGCGGTTCGACAAGGGAGGGGATCTGTTTTACGAGCAGATCTCCGCCCTGCACAAGAGCGTGCGCGGCAGTGACCCTGATGCGGCATTGTACTGGTTCGCCCGCATGCTCGACGGCGGTTGCGACCCCCTGTACGTGGCGCGCCGAGTGGTGCGTATGGCGAGCGAAGACATCGGCAATGCCGACCCGCGGGGATTACAGATCGCCGTAGCCGCCTGGGAAACCTATGAGCGGCTCGGCTCGCCGGAGGGAGAACTCGCCATCGCTCAGGCAGTGGCGTACCTCGCCAGCGTGCCGAAGAGCAACGCCGTGTACAAAGCATTCGGCAAGGCCATGGAGACGGTGCGTAACACACCCTCCTACGACGTGCCGATGCACTTGCGTAATGCCCCCACCGATCTCATGGAGGGGCTCGGCTACGGCGCCGGCTACCGATATGCCCACGATGAAGCGCAAGGGTACGCCGCCGGGGAACAGTATTTGCCGGAAGCGCTGTTGGGTCTCGAACTGTACGAGCCGCTGGAGCAGGGGCTGGAGATCAAGATCAAAAGCCGCCTGGCGCGACTCAAGGCTCTGGATCGCGCTGCCGGCACGCCGCGGGATGCATCATGACTAATCTGCTGCTGGTGGGGTTGGGCGGTGCCGCGGGGGCGGTGCTGCGTTACACCATCGGCCTGGCGGTGGGAGTGCATCTGTTTCCCTACGCGACATTAATCATTAACATCGCCGGCTCCATGCTGATCGGTGCTTTCTGGGCAGGCTGCTCGGGCCATGAGTGGTTCGAACAGTGGGGTCGCCTGCTGCTCGTCACGGGCGTGCTGGGTGGTTTCACCACGTTCTCCGCCTTTTCCCTCGAAGCCATTCATCTGCTGCAGGAAGGGCGCGTGTTGATGGCTTTTGTCTACGTGCTTGGAACGCTGGTGGCGTGCCTTGCCGGCTGTTGGCTTGGCTACCGATGGCTGGCATGAACTAACGACAACGGACGATACTGATGCTGGATCTCAAACTGCTGCGCCAGGACGCGGCTGCCGTGGCGGCGGCCCTCGGCAAACGTGGCTTTGCCTTCGACACGCAAACTTTCGATGCGTTGGAGTTCCGCCGCAAAGCCTTGCAGCAGGAAACCGAAGCACTGCAGAACGAGCGCAAC
>JAUILW010000317.1 GCA_030432795.1 Gammaproteobacteria bacterium | reverse complement strand
AACGACGGCGACGGTTCCTCAGACTCGCTCCTCGGCATCGAGGCGGTCACCGGCTCTGCACTGAACGATCTGCTGACAGGTGATGGTTTTGCCAACACGCTCGACGGTGGTGCCGGAGATGACGTGATCCGCGGCCGAGGAGGCCCGGATACGCTGATCGGCGGCACCGGCACCGACACCGCGGATTACTCACTTGCGGGTGCTGGCGTGGTGGTGGATCTCGACCTCGGCCAGGCCACGACAGATGGCGATGGCAGCACCGATACGCTGTCCGGTTTCGAGAACCTGCTGGGTTCGGCGTTTGCGGATACGTTGACGGGCGATGCGCAGGTCAACCTGATCGAGGGTGCAGCGGGCAACGATACTATCATCGCCTCAGCCGGTGCCGACACCTACGACGGCGGTGCCAATTCGGACACGGTGGACTATTCGTCCATCGCCGGCGTCAATTTCATCAACGTGCAGCTCAACGGAGCCACCGACGCGACGGTGACCGTAGATGGCGGTGATGATCACACGATACGCAACATCGAGAATGTCATCGGCACGGCAGGCGATGATACGCTTCGCGGCGATAGCCTCGCCAATGATCTGCGGGGCGGTGACGGCAACGACGTCATCTACGGCGGCGCTGGTAGCGACAACGTGGTGGGCGGCGCAGGTACGGACCAACTGCGTTTCGACGATCTGACCGGTGTCGGCGTGATGCTCGACCTGTCAACTTCCACGGCGAACTATGTGGGCGACGGCAGTACGGATACCTTCTCGCTGTTCGAGTCCTACTACCTGACCAACCAGGCAGACACAGTGATCGGCTCTACGGGCAACGACCTGGTGTTTGGTCTCGGTGGCAACGATCTCTTCAATGCCAGCGCTGGAAATGACACCTTCGACGGCGGTGCGAGCATCGACACCATTGACTACTCCGCCCTGGGCGTGAACTTCATCAATGTCATACTGAACGGCGCCACCGCCGCCACCGTGACGGTAGATGGCGGCGACGATGATCAGATCAGCAACATCGAGAACGTCGTAGGCTCCGCGGGTAACGACACCATCACCGGCGACGCGCTAGCCAACGTCATCGACGGTAGTGGCGGTGACGATACGCTGAGCGGCGGAGCTGGAACGGACACAGTTCTTGGCGGCGCAGGTAACGATACGCTGCTCGGCAGTGCCGGATCGAATACCTACGATGGTGGCACCGGTACCGATACGCTCGACTACTCGGCGCAGGCGGGCGTCACTTCGGTGGCGGTCACCCTCAGCGGCGCCAGCCCTGCCACCGTATCGCTGGGCGGTGTGGACAATGACTTGGTATCCAACGTCGAGAACGTCATTGGCAGTGCCGGCAACGACAGTATTCATGGCGATAGCCTGAGCAACACCCTGGACGGCGGCGCTGGCGACGATCTGCTGAGCGGCGGTGATGGTGCCGACGAACTGATCGGTGGCGCGGGAACCGACACGGTCGATTACTCTTCGCACTTCGGCATCAATTTCATCAACGTCACTCTCAACGGTGGTACCGACGCCGTGGTGACCGTCGATGGCGATGTGAACGACACGGTTCGTGAGATCGAAAACGTCATCGGCAGCACCGGCGACGACACGATCATCGGTGATGGGCTCGTCAACGTGCTGGATGGCGACGCAGGAAACGACGTGCTCGTCGGTGGTGCCGGTGCCGACCGGCTGATCGGCGGGACCGGAATCGACACCGCAGACTACTCCCAGGAAGTCGGCATTACGCGGATCGTCGTAGACCTCGACGGCTCCAACGTTCGAACGGTGACGGTAACCGGCGCAGACAACGATACTGTTGAAGGTATTGAAAATGTCATCGGAACAGCCGGTAACGACTGGATCGAGGGTGATGCCAACGACAACCTGATCGAGGGTCGAGACGGGGATGATTTCATCCGTCCGGAACTGGGCAACGATACGCTCGACGGCGGCCTCGGCACGAATACGATCTCCTATGCCGACCTCAACACCCCTGTGACGGTGGACATGAGTGTGCTGGTGGGTGGCTACTTCCAGGTGACCGTTGGCGCCAACACGGACCAGGCGCGCAACTTTGCGAACTTCGAAGGCTCCATCAATAACGATGTGATCACCGGTGACAACGCCGACAACGTGCTGATGGGCAATCGCGGTACGGACGTCATCAACGGTGGCGGCGGCAACGACACGCTGCAGGGCGGTGACGATGCAGACACTCTCGACGGTGGAACTGGCGATGATCTGCTGGAAGGCGGCCTCGGGAACGATATCCTGCTCGGGAGCGATGGTGCTGATACGTTCGATGGCGGCGGCGACATCAACGACATGCTCGACTACTCCGGGCAGGTCAGCGCTAATTTCATATCCGTTACTCTGGCAGGCAGTGGCGATGCGACAGTAACCGTTGACGGGGATGCCAACGATACGGTGCGCAACGTGGAAAACGTGCGCGGTACCGCGGGTGCGGACACGATCCACGGCGACAGCCTGTCGAACGAATTCTACGCCGGAGATGGCAACGACACGCTCAGCGGCGGCTCAGGAACAGACTATCTGTTCGGTGAAGGCGGCGACGACACCTTCCTTGGCAGCGCCGGTCAGAACACCTACCAGGGCGGCGCCGGCGTCGATACCATCGACTACTCGGGCCAGGCTGGTATCAACTTCATTTCCACCACGCTGAGTGGCAGCTTTACCGCAGCCATCACCGTAGATGGTGAGAGCGACGACCTGGCGATCGATGTTGAGAACATTATCGGCACGGCCGGAAACGACCTGATCTACGGGGATGCCGCAGATAACACCTTCGTATCTCTGGGCGGCAACGACTGGCTGGCCGGCGGCGCCGGTGACGACACGCTGGACGGCGGTACAGGTGTGGACCGGGTGGACTATCAGTACGCGGCAGGCGGCGTGGTGGTGGATCTCGCTGCGGGTCAGACGACAGACGACGGCGACGGCGGTACCGACACGCTGATTGCGATCGAAAATGTCTATGGTTCCAACTTTGCGGACATCATCACCGGCGACGGGGCTGCCAACGATCTGGACGGTCGCGGTGGCAACGATACGTTCGTGGGCGGTGCGGGCTCAGACCACATGGACGGCTGGGGTGGTTCGGACACGGTGGACTATTCCGGAGAGGCTGGCGTCAATTTCATCAGCGTCACGCTGAACGGCGGAACGGACGTCACCGTGACGGTTGATGGCAGCGACAACGACACCTTGCGCAGCATCGAAAACGTCATTGGTACTGCGGGCAACGACAACATCCACGGTGACAGCGCCGTGAATAACCTCCAGGGTGGTGACGGCGACGACACCATGTCGGGCGGTGGCGGTAACGACGTCATCGACGGTGGGACGGGTACCAACACCCTCACTTATGGCGGCCGGCTATCCAGCGTGGTTGCGGACATGAGTGCAGGCTCCACCTTTACGGTGACGGTTGGCGGCAGCGAGACGGACACAGTGTCCAACTTTACCCACCTGACGGGGGGATTCGTCAACGATACGCTCACGGGGGATGCGCAGAACAATACGATCTCCGGGTCACAGGGCAACGACATTCTCGATGGCGGTGCGGGTGACGACACGCTGCTCGGCGGCGCGGACGAGGATACGCTGCTTGGCAATGCCGGCAACGATGTATTCGATGGCGAGGGCGGCACGGACACGCTGACCTATCTCGCCCAGGCCGGCGTTGGCCACGTCGAAATCACCATGAATGGCGCCGGTGGGTTCACATCCGATGTGTTCAACCCGGTGGCGGTGTTGCTGGAGACGGATACGGGATCGGGTATTGAGTATTTTGTCGGTACCACGGGCAATGATCTGTTCAATGCGGCTACCGGCAGTTCGAATCGGTTCGATGGTGATTCTGGCGACGACGTGTTCATGGCACTTGGTGCCAATGATACCGTCGTCGGCGGAGCGGGTACGGACAGGCTCGACTACTCCAGTGCAGCCGGCGCAGTCACAGTGGACATGGACGTGCTGTTTGGTGGTCGCTACAGCATCAATGTGGCAGGTACGGGCAGCGATGCTGCTGATGGTATCGAGCAGTTCAGGGGAAGCGCGTTCGGCGACTACGTGGAGGCGAGTACCGCGATAGCGTTGCTCGAAGGTCTGGGCGGTAACGACGAACTCCATCTGCGTGGAAATGCGGCAACCGTGGACGGCGGCGACGGCAACGACCAGTTGTATGTTTCCGGTACTGGGTCGACCGCCCTTGGAGGCGCAGGCGCCGACACAATCTCGGTAACCGGCACCGGCGCCACAGTGGATGCCGGAGACGACAACGATGCGATTGTTGTTCACTCCAGCACTGGTGATTATGACGGCGGCGCGGGCGATGACAGCTTCAGCGTTGATGACGGCGGCAACGCCGGCGGCAATACGTACGACGGTAACGCCGGTGTCGACACCCTGTCCTATGCGGCGGCAAGCGGTGCCACGGCTGTTTCCGTCGTGCTGCAGGACACCGGTAATAGCACCGTCACCATCAACGGCGCGGG
>JAUILW010000316.1 GCA_030432795.1 Gammaproteobacteria bacterium | reverse complement strand
CAATCATCACGGCCTGCCGCCACTCCATCTGATGGAGCCCGGAGCCCTGCCAGATCTGCTCGATCAGATCCATGCGCTATCCAATGCTCACAAGCGCATCACCCACCGCGACCGAGTCTCCCTCGGCCACGTGCACGGAAGTTATGGTTCCGGCGTGCGGCGCGCTGATCTCCGTCTCCATCTTCATGGCTTCTAGCACGAGCACGGTCTGCCCCTCGGCCACCGCCTCACCCGGAGCAACCAGCACCTTGAACACGTTGCCGGCGAGCGGCGCGGGAACGGGCTTCCCACCGCTCGGTGTGGGCGTCGATGCGGCGGCCACAGCCGGCACCGCCGCCGGCGCAATGCTGCTGAGGTCACCACCTTCATGGACTTCCACGACGTAGGCAGTGCCGTTGACGCGCACGGTGTACACACCGGTCTCGGCGGCCGTTGCTGGCGCCACCCGATCGGCAGGCGCCTCCGCCGTGGGCACGGGCTCGAAGGCGTCCGGATTGTTGCGGTTCTCCAGAAACTTGAGCCCCACCTGCGGGAACAGCGCATAGGTCAGGACGTCATCCACCACGTGCTCGGCCAGGCGGATGCCTCTTGAGGAGGCCTCGGCTATCAGGGTGTTTTCCAGATCGTCGAGCTCCGGCGCCAGGAGATCTGCCGGCCGGACGGTGATCGGCTCTTCACCGTCGAGCACGCGCAATTGCAGATCGCCATCCAGCGGCGCCGGCGTTGCGCCGTACTCGCCCTTTAGCACGCCGGCGGTTTCCCTGGTGATGGACTTGTAGCGCTCGCCCATCAGCACGTTGATCACCGCCTGCGTGCCGACTATTTGCGAGGTGGGCGTCACCAACGGGATATAGCCGAGATCCTTACGCACACGCGGGATCTCCTGTAGCACTTCATCCAGACGGTCCGTTGCGTTCTGCTCGCGCAGCTGGTTTTCAAGGTTGGTAAGCATGCCGCCCGGCACCTGCGCCACGAGAATGCGGGAGTCCACACCTCTGAGGCTGCCCTCGAAGCGTGCGTACTTCTTACGCACCTCGCGGAAGTAGGCGGATATCTCTTCCAGCAGCGCCAGATCGAGCCCCGTGTCGCGCTCGGTCCCCTCCAGCACCGCCACCAGCGCTTCGGTTGGCGAGTGCCCGTAGGTCATGCTCATGGACGAGATTGATGTGTCGACGTTGTCGATTCCCGCCTCGATGCACTTCAGATAGGTGGCGGTGGACATGCCGGTGGTGGCGTGGCACTGGATATGCACCGGGATCTCCAGCACTTCCTTCATGCGGCTGACCAGTTCGAACGCCACGTAGGGCTTGAGCAGCCCCGCCATATCCTTGATGCAGATGGAGTGCGCGCCCATATCCTGCACCTGGCGGGACAGGTCCACCCACAGATTCAGCGTATGCACCGGGCTCACCGTATAGGAGATCGTACCCTGCGCGTGTTTGCCCACGGCGAGCGTCGCCTTCACGGCGTGGGCGATATTCCGCATGTCGTTCATCGCATCGAAGATGCGAAAGTTGTCCACGCCGTTGGCGGCGGCACGCTCGACGAACTTGGAGACCACATCGTCCGCGTAGTGCCGGTAGCCAAGGATGTTCTGCCCGCGCAGCAACATCTGCTGCGGCGTGTTCGGCATCGCCGCCTTCAGCTTGCGGATGCGCTCCCATGGGTCCTCACCGAGGTAACGGATGCAGGCATCGAAGGTTGCGCCACCCCAGGATTCGATGGACCAGTAGCCCACCTGATCGAGCTTTGGTGCGATCGGCAACATGTCTTCGATCCGCACGCGCGTTGCCAGCAGGCTCTGCGAGCCGTCACGCAGCACCACATCGGTGATTCCGAGTTTTTGCGCAGTCATGTTTCTCCTTGATGCGTTTGGCTGCCGCAGATCAGCGGCGTGCTGCACGGTGTGCTGCGATCGCAGCGCCAATGGCCGCGACGACTTCCGGCGCAGGCTGTGCGTCAGGTGGTGGCCGCGGGCCGGCAGGCTCGGGTGCAGGTGGCGCGAAGCGACGTGCCAGCGCCGACATCATCGTCGTGGCGCCGACCAGCAACGTGAGGAAAACGAATACGGTGCCCATGCCAGCGAGCATCAGCTCCAATCCTTGCGAGAGCAGACCAGGCTCCATGTAACCTCTTGATTTTTCTGGCTTCCCCTACCGCCGGCGATTATACCGCAGCCAGCAGGAGACGGGTGTCAGAAGACTCTGCCTTGCAGAGGGCCGAGCACGAGCCAGTCGACGATGGCACTGACCACGGCTAGGGCGACGACGATGAGGAAGATGACGCCGAGGAGGCGGTAGCCGTGGAAGGATTTGGGGGGTTCGTTGGTCATAGGGTGCTTAGAGCGCATGTATTCCGAGGTTTGAGATTTAGCGCCTTGCGATGCTTCGCTGCGCGAAGCATCTGTCGGCTGGCTGAGGCGGAGCCAGGTTCTTCGTTTTTCTGGTTTCGCCTTGCGAAAGCAGAAAAACGAATGTGGCGCACCCGGCTGGATTCGAACCAGCAATCCCCGGCTTCGTAGGCCGGTGCCTTATCCAATTTGGCCACGGGTGCGTGTCTTGTTTCTTTCGTCCTGGCCCAGTGGGCCAATTCGAGGGAGCGCAATTATTCCGGAGCGTTCCCTACCCGTCAAACGCTTACGAACACAAGCGCTTCAAAGTCGCTATTCGAACGCCTCGTCCAGGCCGTACTGCGCAGCCCGCGCCTGGTAGGCCTGCACGTCGAAGCTCAGCACGACGATATCGTGCGCCGTACCGGACGCATCCTTCACGTGATCGCGAAACAGCGCCTCCGGCTTGAAGCCCATGTCCTGGAAGACGTTGATGGCCGCCTCCTGGTCGGCGGTCATCTGCGCGGTGAGCTTCTCCAGGCCAAGCGACATCGCTACCAGGAAACTCTCCTGAATCAGGCTGCGACCCAGGCCCTGACTGCGGTAGTCGGCGCCCAGCAGGACCCTGAGTTCGCCGACGTGCGGCGACCAGGAGTGCGGATCGATGACGATGGCAGAGCAGCCCGCCACCTGCCCGCCTCGCACGGCCACCAGGCTCATGATCTCGCCCCGCTCGATCTGCTCCGCCCAGGCTGCCACCACCTTGGGCTCGCGGATGTTACGCCGCAGGAACAGGAGGTCATGATCGGTAAGCGTGCCAGCGAAACGCAGTACGGCGTCCTGGTCGTCTGACCGCATCCAACGCAGCTCCAGCGCCAACCCGCCCTCTTCCAACGACCGCGGGTAGCGGCCTTCCAACAGGGGCGTCATACGGAACGCTCCGCCAGCCACGAATCGAGCTTCGGCCACATACGGCGCACCGCGTTGGGCCCGGCGATGACGCTGACATGGCCGCCCTTGAGCTTGACCTCCTCGGTATCCTCCGACGACACCATGCCGAGTAGCGGCTGGCTGCATTCGTACGGCACCAGATGGTCGTGCTCAGCACAAATGCTGAGCACAGGCACGCGAATCTGCGCCAGATCCGCAGAGCGGCCGGCAACATTCAAACGCCCGTTGTAGAGTTTGTTTTCCCAGAGAAACTCCTTGGTGGTTTCTCTGAAGTACTCCCCGGCCAGGGGCAGGGTTTCGTTGCCCCACCGCTCGAAGGCGCGAAACGACTTTACGAACTCATCGTTCCACATCTGCTCCCACACCCGAAGCTGACCGGCCACGCGCTGCGCCGGCCGCTGCATCTCAAAGCCCTGGGTGACCACCTCCGCCGGCACGATACCCAGCGTGTCCACCAGGCGGTCGACGTCGAAGTAGCGCGGGTCCTGCCATACGCGGGTGAGCTCCATCTTGCTGAAATCCACAGGCGTGGTGAGGCACACCAGGTTCTTCAGCGGGCCATCGGCATGGGTCGCCGCGTAGATCAACGACAGCACGCCACCCATGCAGTAGCCGACGATGGATACGTCCGGCTCCCCGGTAATGGACTGCACCTTGCGCACGCAGGTCGGCAGGAAGTCCTGGGTGTAATCTGCCAGCGCGAGGCTGCGCTCCTCCGGCATGGGCGGCGCCCAATCCACCACGAACACATCGAAGCCGCGTTTGAGCAGGAACTCCACCATGCTCTGCCCCGGGGCCAGGTCGAATACGAAAGCCTTGTTTGTGGTCGCCATGACCAGCATCACCGGCACGCGGTACACCTCGGGCGACTGCGCCTGATAGTGGTAAAGACGCAGGGTGCCGCGCTCGTAGACCACATCCTTCGGCGTGCGCCCCACGGGAGCGGCACCGGCAGTGACATAATCGAAGCCCTTCACGCCCCGCTGGATGGTGCGCTCCACCATCTGCTGAACACGACGACCCATCTCTTCCAGGCTGTTGGGATTGTTGTCTGCCATCACACGCCCTCCTGATGACGCACCGGTGGCTTCTTGGTGCGCGGCGGGCCCTTTTTCGGCGTGAGTGATTCCTGGGCAGCTAACTGCTCTTCGATTTTCGCCAGGCGGCGGTCGAGCCGATGCACGGCCTCGCCGAGGCGCAGAATGTCATCACGCGACGGCAGGTGCATGGCCTCGAGGTTGCGGCTGAC
>JAUILW010000315.1 GCA_030432795.1 Gammaproteobacteria bacterium | reverse complement strand
TAACGCTCGGTGAACTGAGTCTGCAAACCCACGTCGCGCTTCTGCGCCCGGCGACGGCGCGCCTCATCCACGAGCACCTGGCGCATGATGCGACCAGCGAGGCCAAGGAAATGGCTGCGACTTTGCAGGTCGATACGGGATATGTTGACCAGCCGATCATAGGCCTCGTGCACCAGGGAGGTGGGCTGCAGTTCCACATGCGCCTCACCCCGCAGGTGGGAAGCAGCATTGCGCCGCAACTGTTCATAAAGGGCAGCTACCACCTGCCCCTTCGCATCGTCAGAGACGCTGGACCAGTGCTGGATGATCTCCGTAATCTCGCCGGCGCGGCTGTCGTTGGGCTCTACCATTCCACGATGCTACTGCAGGAATCACGGCTACGGGAATTCCGGTGACAGCCGTTGTGTGCTCAACATCGGGGCGAAATCGGCTTCAGGACGACCGTAGGCTGCGCGCCAGGCATGCACCCACCCGGGATCGTCCACATAGTCCGGATGATACCCAGGGCGTAACGAACGCAACATGGCCGCACCTGATCGCAGGAAGAACCGGCCCACCATCGCCCACAATCTGAGCCTGCTGCGCGGTCGCCGCCACAGGCCATCCGTCTGAAGCATCACCTTGTACGCCCGACGTGAGAGCCACCCGACGTGAAAGGAACCCGCAAGCAGCCCCACTACCCGCAACCAGTAACCACCGGCCACGTGCTGATAGACGTCGTAGGCTACCGACTTGTGCTCGGTCTCTTCCACCATGTGCCACAAAACGAAGGATGACACCGTTGGATCGGCCCCAGCGAAGAGCGCCTCACGGTGGTTCACCAGCCACCCGGTGATACCCATCGTCATGGTCTCGAATCCGGCGGTGTAGGCCAGACGGAAGTGCAGGGAGCGCTGCGACAGGCGCGCATAACCGCGCTCGAAGCTCGCTTCCACCTCAGCGAGCATGGGGTATCCGTTGGTCTTGAGCCGCTCGTTGTATCGCCGGTGTGTGGTGTAGTGCTGTGCTTCCTGTCCAACAAAACCACGCACGTCCTCCTTAAGATCCACGTCATCTATCAGCGGTAGTGCCTCGCGCAGCGTCTTGATGAGAAATGGTTCGAGATACGGCATGGTCAAAGATGCACCGTTCACCATGTGCCCCCACTCCGGTCGTTGCGGGTGCCACTGCGGATCGAGGTGTTCGTCAAACTCGAAACCCACCTTGCGGATGCGTATGTCGTGCTGCATGTCGACCTCCTCAGGCAATCGCGAGCGCGCGATAGCGCTTCCAGGCACCGATGAACAGCAACGCGAAGGCAATGTGCACACCTACCATGGCAGGCCAACCGAACAGGTAGATAACGTCGTTTGCCAGGCTCGCACCGAACGGACCACCGCCGAAAGCAAGCCCCCGTGTACCGAACCAGGCGTTGGCGATGGCCGGAAGTGTGAACAACCAGCCAAACGTGATCGACGAGACCACCAACCAGCGGAACTGCCGTGACGACAGTTCGAGGAAGCGACCGATGAGCGCAATGGCGAAGAGCAGCAGTCCGTTGGTAATCCCCTCCAGGTGCGCCATGATCCAGGCGCGCGCCTCACCCGGCACCTGCACCTCCACGTGGTTCACCAGTGGCCATAGATCGATCTCGCCCAGCAGTTGGAAGAAGTGCAGCCAACCGCTCGCCATGGCACTGATCAGCAGCCCCACGCCGTGCAGCACGAGCAGGCATCTTTGTCGTTCGGTCATGAGCGGCTCCGTCTACGCAACCATTGAATTGTCTGCCCCTGAATCACGCCGGGGAAGGAACCTCGAGGCCAAACAACCGGACAAATCGTGCCAACCTCCCACGAGGCTGCTACCCTGCCCGAATGCGCGCCCCATACTTTTCCCCCTCCTACATGCGCCTTCTGTACCGCTCCCTGCGGCTGGCGCCCGAAGAAGCGGGAGGGTTTTTCGAAGGCACAACCACCAGCGCGGAAACGTTGCTCTCACCCACCCCGCAGCTACCCTTCGCCGAACAGATGCAGCTGTGCCGCAATGCGCTCAAACTGCGCCCCGACGGGCTCGGCATTCGCCTCGGCCGGCAGCTGCAGCTTGCTGCCCACGGTGCGCTCGGCACCGCCATGCAGAACGCAGAACATCTGGCTGCCGCGCTCGCGCTGTTCAAACAGTTCCTGCCCACGCGCGCCAGCTTCTATCAGCTGCAGCTCGAAGAAAGCCACGACCACTGTGTGATCCGCATCGACACCCCAGAACTGACGATGGATCTCGCCGCCTTCTTTGCAGAGTCGATCCTGTGCACCATCCAGCATTGCGTGGAGTTCTTCACCCAGGAACCCATGCAGCCCCAGCAGCTGCAGCTCGCATACGCCGCCCCTGTGTGGGCACACCGCTACGCGGACGCATTTGGGGTCGAACCTGATTTCGATGCCCAACACACGGCACTACACCTCGCTCTGGACACTCGACAGTTTCTGCAGCACGAACGCGACATGCTGCTGTTCGAAAGCGCTCATGCCCGATGCCGGGAGGAGATCACCGCCCGGCAGGCGGTCGACGTGGCCGGGCGGCTGCAGCGCTTCCTGGAGGACAATCCCGGCAAACTGTGGTCACTCGCGGAGGCCGCCTTCGCCATTGGCGTCAGCCGGCGCACCGCGGCACGCCGGTTGGAGGAATCCGGAAAGACGTTTCAACGCATCCGCGACGCCGTACTCAAAGATCAGGCACAGCGCCTGCTCACAGCACAGAACGTAGCGGAAACCGCCGCCGCACTCGGCTTTGCCGATGAATCAAGCTTCCGCCGCAGTTATCGACGATGGTTCGGCACGCCCCCTGGCGCTTTCCGCCGCGGCGTCGATTTTCCCTGAGGCTATCTCTACTTCCAGCCCCCGGCGCAACGTGCCATTCTAGTGGCGTTAGAAGTATCCCCGGCATCCTGGCATGTTCATCCGCAGTCCGCTGACGCTCCTATTGTTTGCGCTCGTGCTTACCGGCTGCGAAGACAGTGGCGAGGAGGCAGCCTCCCGTGCGTTTGCACGAGGCCCAACGCCTGTGGTCATCGACCACGCGAGCCGCCGCACCATACGTCGCTACGTGGAAGCCATCGGCACCACCCGAGCCAACGAGTCACTGACCGTTACCGCCAAAGTCACCGACAAGGTCAATCGCGTACTGTTCGAAGATGGTGGCCTGGTGCAAGCCGGCGACGTGCTGGTGGAACTCACCAATGCCGAGGAAACGGCGTTGCTGGCAGAAGCCGACGCCAACGTGGACGATGCCCGCACACAGTTCGAGCGCCTGAACGACCTGCTGCAGCAGCGCAGCGTGCCCGTGTCGCAAGTGGACGAGGCCAGCGCCCGCCTGGCCGCCGCACAGGCACGTCAGCGCTCCATACGTGCCCGCCTGGCAGACCGCCTGATCCAGGCACCATTCAGCGGCATGCTCGGATTTCGTCAGGTGAGCGAAGGCACGCTGATCACGCCGGGAACCGCGATCACCACCCTCGACGATATCTCCACGATCAAGCTGGACTTCTCCGTGCCGGAGGTGCATCTCGGCCTGCTCGAGAGCGGCGCCAAGCTCCAGGCGACGAGTGCGGCATTCAGCGACGAAGCATTCGATGCCGTGCTGCACACCGTTGGCTCGCGCATCGACCCCGTCACCCGAGCCGCCACCGTACGGGCGCACATCGACAACGCATCGCTGAGGTTACGCCCCGGCATGCTCATGACCGTTCGTCTGAACACCGCCGCCCGTGAGGCCACCATGGTGCCGGAAGACGCACTCGTGCAACGCAGCGGTCAGGCGTACGTCTTCACCATCGCAGACAACCGTGCGCAGATGCGTGCCGTCGAGCACGGCGATCGCTACGAAGGCTGGGTTGAAATCAGCCGCGGGCTGGAACCCGGCGACGCGGTGATCGTCGAAGGCATTATCAAGGTGCGCGATGGCATGCCGGTACAGGTAAGCGAAGCCACCGCCGAAACCGGCCGCGACCTGCCGCCGCCGGCCTGATCACGGAGGCAACGCCATGTGGCTTTCAGATGTCTCGGTAAAGCGTCCAGTGTTCGCCACCGTCCTCAGCCTGCTGCTGGTGGCGTTCGGCATCCTCTCGTTCAACTATCTGCCGCTGCGGGAGTACCCCGACGTGCAGCCGCCCCTGGTGTCGGTGAGCATCCGCTACGTGGGCGCTGCTGCCGATGTGGTGGAGTCGCGCATCACCCAACTCGTCGAGGATCAGATCAGCGGAATCGAGGGCATCAAGTCCATCACCTCGACGTCCCGCGACGAGGCGGCGAACATCAACATCGAGTTCGATCTCAGCCGAAACATCGACGAAGCCGCCAACGATGTGCGCGACCGTGTTTCGCGCATCGCGGAGCGACTGCCGGAGGACGCTGACCCACCAGAAGTCGCAAAGCAGGACTCCGACGCTCGGCCAGTGATGTACATCAGCCTGTCCAGCAACGAGATGACGCTTATGGAGCTGGACGACTACGCGCAGCGTTACATCGTCGACCGCTTTGCGGTGTTACCCGGCGTCGCAG
>JAUILW010000314.1 GCA_030432795.1 Gammaproteobacteria bacterium | reverse complement strand
CGGGAGGAATGTCAACCCCTAAGGCGCGGACCTCGTCGGTCCAGGTCGACTCGTCTCCCGGCTGGCCAGCGCCGAGGGTGACCACTTCCGCCCTACCGGAAGGGTCATAGGTGACAGACGGTGCCCATCCAGCCGGTAGCGAGGCGTTCGGCACCTGCCCGTCGGGGGAGGCTGCTGCGAGCTCATCAAGGTTCACTTGCCGCACCTGCAGCGGCCCTTGCGGTGACGCCGGATCGTGTCACCGCTGATGAAGTAGCCGAGCTCCTCCATGGCGTCGGCGATGTGTGCTGCCGGTGCCGCCGAGTTGTTGAGGGCGGCGTTGAACTTGACGAGGGTTTCCTTGTCGAGCCGTTGCGTCAGGGCCGCGACCGAGCACTGCGGGCCTTTCGGCGGTCGGTAGTTCTCACTGGACAGTTCATCGAGCAGGCCCACAGGTGGCCTCCCATCGGTTACGGCTTGTCGGCACCGAACAGGCGCCGCCACAGGTTGACGCTGGGGACGCCGGTGCCGGCTTTCCACCCGAACGATTCGCGGGCGCGCTTGACCGCGGCCTTCGGGTAGGACTGTTTGCCCAGCTCGGCGGCCGGGGTGTTCTTGAATCCCAGGTCGTACAGGCGGCAGGCCAGGCGCCACGCGGCTTTATTGGGCAGACCCTCGTAGTAGGCCCGTGATGCGGAGCGACGTGTGGGGATGGTTCCGTCCCACATCATCGGTTGGGCGAGATGCTTTGATGCCTCATCGCGCCAATACGGCGCGTTGTATGGCTCGGGCCGGGAAGATCCAGGCCACTCCGCCCACGGCCCGTCAATGGTGTCATTCTTGCGGCCGCGGGTGCCGCCTTCGCGGACAAGCGGATTCGCCTTGGACTGCCAGCCGTGACAACCGTCGGTGTAGCACTTGTGCGTACCGATGGCCTTATCTACGTCCCAGCCGCACAGGTCACTCAGCGCGGCCAGCATCTTGCCGACGTTCTCAATCTGGTAGTCGGTTAGAGAGTCAGTCTTGACGCCTGGGTCGTCAATCTCAATGCCCCATAGTCGAGTCTGACCGTAGTAGCCGCGTTGCCCGCCCAGCCATGACGGCGTCACGCCATCGCCGCAATGGTAGGCAGAGCCGCCGCTCAAGAGGTAGGTGTCGCCAGGGCCACGGCCTACTAGCGCGTTGCACACGGGCAGCTCGTAGGCGTTCACAGCCCACCAAAGAGACGGCGCACCTGACTTGCCTGTAGCGGAAGCCGTTGAAGTGTGGTGTACGACGGCGCCGCTCAGACCTGGCGAGCCGTCGGGGCCACGCCACGGGCGGCCAATGGTGTCCCATCCCTTGTACGTCTGGACGTCTACACCAAAGTCGCGGAGGGCAGCAAGAATCTGCGACGGTGTCGGATTGCTAGTCATCAGCATCCTCGTCCCGGTCGTACACGTCCGCTAGGTCCGGGTCGTCATCGGTGACGTCTGGCGTCCAGCCGGTCGGCCACTCAGTGACTTCGATGTCTGCCAGATCAAGGGCGCCGTCTTGCGGCGTCACTCGTCGTCCTCAAACACGTCAAAGCGGTCGTCGGCCGCGGAGCCGTAGCCGAACTGTGTGTCGTCAGGGTTGACGAACCGCAGCACGAGTGGGAGTGCTGAAGCGAACGCGGCCGCGAGCCAGGCCCGCAGGTCGTTGACGTCAACGGCGAAGATGTCGGCGCCGTCAGCGATGAACATGGCAATGATGACTGCCACGAACACGCGCAGCCACGAGGCGACCATTGAGGTCGCGAACCATTCCTTGAATGTCATTTGTTCTCCAGATGCCAGGTGATGTGGTCGTCTACCCGCTCGCGCAGGTCACGCAGGTCTGTGTGGACGATGGCTTGCCGTTCCTCGATGCGGTCAACGGCGTCGCGCAGTGATGACCCGCCGTTGCGGGTGAGCTGCGAGGTGATGGAGTCCAGGCGCTTGCTAAGGCTTGAAGTCAGCAGGCGGTACAGGGCCGCCAGGCCGCCGGCGATTACGGTAACGGCGGCCACGACTCCCGCGGTCCACAGCAGGAAGTCGTCGATCTGAGGCGTGTCCATCCTCGAGCTCCTTGGTAACTGGAAGGGGTGCCCCGTCGCAGATCGGGTTCTTGGCGTTGCATTCTGGGCAGACCCACTTGGTTGCCCGTGGGTTGAACTGGTGGCCGCAGGAGTCGCAGGTCACTGCCGTCCTTTCGACATGCGAAAGCCCCGCACCTGGCGGGGCTGAGAGCGTTGCGTCTATTGCGTTTGGGCTCGTTTTGGACTACTGGACAGTTCGCACGGGGTGTGCGCTACAGATCGCATGTCAGGGAACGCTGACAATCCATCCCATGTCAAAGAACTTTGACATTTTGTGCCGATATCGGAAGTTTCCTTCCGATTCTTTACACGTCGCGTTTGGCCGTGTCGTTTATGCTGCGGGCTACCGTTTCCACAGCCGGCACAAGCACCATCTCAGGCGGCCACCACAGGGGTAGGCGATATGTCGCCGTGGTCGATGTCTGCCACCTCATCATTCACCCCATGTTCCTAATGCTGCGGTTACGAACAGCACATTTCGCAATAGCCGTACTTGTTGACCGGGCCGTCAAGGAGGCAGTAGCAACAGCGGCCCGTGCGCCTGGACTTGAACTTTGGGTCAATGGTGGCAACGAGGCGCAGCACTAGGAGGCAACCTCAACCCACGACAGCGTGTCCTCGTCCCACATCCAATCGCCCTGAGGCGGCATCGGCGTCGGCGCTTGCCAGGTGCCGTTGCCGCGATTGAGCGTCCACGACGGAAACGGCTGTGGCGGGACAAAGCCGCCGTCAGGCCCGAGCGTCGGGTCAAAGGTGTACCCGATTCCGGCGTAATTGAATCGGAACGGCCTGCCGCCTGCCGCGTGCTCGTTGGCGTGAGTGTTGTAGGACGTGCGCACCGCGCCGTAATACTGCTCCCAGTCAACGCCTTCCTCGCCCTCGTCCCTGCCGACGGTGACTTGGGTGACGATGTTGTTTTCGTCAAGGTATGCGTAATGTGCCATCGCGACTCCTAAAGAAAAACTACTGTGTCGGACGCGCCTGCAGCAGTCACTGTGTAAATGCTGTAGCCACCTGATGACGATGCTGAATAACTGACGCCAGCGGAAAAAATTGCACGGTATGTGTTGGCGATTCTGATTACCACTAGACCCGACCCACCAGCGCCGCCGCCAGTGCGATCAGCCGTACTGAGCGTTTGACCGCTACCTGCTCCACCGCCGCCGCCCGTGTTTGCGGTGCCAGGATTTCCTGGTGATGCCGAATTAGCGAGGCCCGCCCCACCGCCTGCGCTTGCCGTGCCGGCAGTGCCTCCAACCAGGGTTGAGCCGCCACCCCCGCCAGCCCTGGCAACAGAACTACCGGTGATACTTGATGAAATACCAGCTCCACCGTCGCCACCGACAGTTCCACCGCCAGCGTTTCCGCCAATCGCTCCAGCGCCACCTCCGCCGCCACCTGGATAGTTGGTTGAAGATGACCCGCCAGTGCCTCCTGCATAACCTTGACTCGCAGTTCCTGCAGCACCCGCCTGGCCGCCAAGGCCGCCGCCGCCGCCGGACCCACCACTCGTCGGCGAGGAAGTACCCAGTGCGGCGCCACCGCCCCCGCCACTAGCAACAATCGTGGCCAACGTTGAATTCGATCCAGCAAGCCCTGATGTATCTGACGCTGCTGCCCCGCCGGAGCCCCCAGCTCCAACAGTCAATGTGTACGGTGTTTCCGTGGATAGCGTCAAATCCATTTCAGCGCTTGAGCCGCCGCCTGAGGATTCACCGCTCACACTTGATCGGTAGCCGCCCGCACCACCTCCGGCTGCGCAGGAGCCGCCGCCACCGCCGCCTGCAATAACTAGGTAGGTGACCGAAAGAGGCTGACGCCCTACCGCCGTCGCGATGGACTGGCTCTTACTGGAATTCCCTAGCCACGCCCGCGAAATGGAGAGGACTGCCATCAGGAAATCTCCGAGCCGAATGCGTTGAATGAGAAGTCAGCCGTTGAGGCGTAAACCTCCAAAACATCGCTCGCATCAAGCGTCGCTCCGACGGTCAAGAACAACGTGTCTTTGGCAGTGATGCTCGCGTCGTAGGCCAAATAATGCTGATTCGCAAGGGCCGCGCCGTCGGGCCGCACACTGATGCGGAACGTGCCCGTTGCGGTGCCGCGATTGCAGACCGAGATAGTCGAAATGACTGCCTCGGTGGCAGACGGCACCGTGTAAAGCGCCGTCGCCGTGGTTGCTGACGGGGCCGACTGGCCCAGCACCTTGTAGTTCGTAGCCATGAATCAGGCTCCCATCAGTAGGAATGGATCAAGGCCGCCACCGCCTGTCGATGCGGCCCACTTGATGCCCGTTGACTCCGCAGAGTCAGCGGTGAGGACGTAGCCGTCAGTGCCGACACCGAGCCGGGCCGGGGTGGCCGAGCCGGTCGCGGCGATCAGGTCGCCCTTGGTCGTAACGAGGGAGTTAGCGACATACCCGCTGAGGTCCTGGGCGTCGTGGACGTGGTCGCTGCG